>CAYOVS010000287.1:0-2508 GCA_964407445.1 uncultured Peptococcaceae bacterium | reverse complement strand
GGTATTTTAAGCATTCTGTTTGCAATATCCGCCACCTTTTTTTCCCAGAAAGGGGTGTTTAAAAGCTTTGGCAAAACGCTGCTTTCGGCGCTGTTGTTTGCGGTGATCGGCGGCTGCTTGGGGTCTTTATTAACCTGGGCATTATACGGGCTGAATTTTGGCACAGGAATCTCCGCGCCGTTTGCCGTTGCTCTGTATAACGGTACCGGTCTGGATAAATTTATGGCGCAGTTTGTGGCCGATTCCGGCATTGATCTTGCGGATAAGTTGGTTACCGTGGTTTTGGTTTTTGGCTTGCTGAAACTGACCCCATCCAAATTGTTGGAGAAATTTCCGCTTGGTTGTTTGTATCAAGCAGGGCATTCCCATCCGGAGCAGAAGTTTGTAGCAGATCCCCTGGAAACAGTGCGTCACAAGCCTTATGGAATGAAAACCTATCGCAACTTTTCCGTGCGCAATAAAGTGGGGGCTTTAATTATTGCCACGGCTACTGCTTTGAGTGTTTTGTCAATTACCATCAGCTACATAATATACGAAGATACAATGAACAAGCGCTATGTGGAAATGGGAAATGCGGCAGTAAATTTGATGGATACCGTATTAGACGGTGATGATTTAGAAAAATATATTACAACTTTGTATCAGACCGATTCTTATTTTTTTACGGAACGCCGTTTAGAGATGATCCGCGACAGTATTCCCGATATCGAATATCTGTATGTGTATCAAATCCGTGAGGATGGCTGCCATGTGATCTTTGATCTGGATACCCCGGAGGTGGAAGGTGCTTCTCTGGGAGATTTGGTCGGCTTTGACGATGCGTTTAAAACCTATTTACCGGTCCTGTTGGCAGGAGAGGAAATTGAACCGATTATCTCCAATGAACAATACGGCTGGTTGTTGACGGTATATAAGCCTATTTTCAATTTACAGGGGCAGTGTGTTGCTTATGCGGCGGCGGATATTTCCATGGATGAAGTTCGTTCTGATCGTTTTATTTTTGTCATCCGCATGATTTCTCTGCTTTTTGGCGTTTCGGTTATTTTGATCTCTTTTAGCTTGTGGTTTGGACAACAAAAGTTGGTAGCGCCGATCAACGCTTTGGCTTCTGCTGCCAGCAAATTTGCCTATGACAGCGAGGATCACCGGCAAAGAAACCGCAAGAATTTGCAGGATTTAAATATCTGTACCGGTGACGAGATTGAAAACCTCTATCAGGCGATTGCCAAAACCACCGAGGATGTGGCGGACTATATTACCTTGATTGATGAGAAAAGCGCGGATATTGCAGGTAAAGCGGCAGTAATTACTAAAATGCAGGATAGCATTATTATCAGTTTTGCCAATATGGTAGAAAACAGGGATGAAAGTACCGGTTCCCACATCAAACGCACCGCAGCTTACGTGGAAGCGCTCGGTAATGCTTTGGCGGAGCAGGGCTATTATTTGCAGTTGCTAACGCCGGAATATTTGGAGAATCTGGTAAAATCCGCGCCGCTGCATGATATCGGCAAAATCCGCATCCCCGATGCGATCTTAAACAAGCCGGGTAAGCTGACCGATGCGGAATTTGCGGTGATTAAAACCCATACCACAGCCGGCGCCAATATTCTGCGTGAGGTCTTTGTGGGGATCGAAGGCGATAATTATTTATCCGAAGCGATTGATATGGCCAATTATCACCACGAAAAATGGGATGGCAGCGGCTATCCCCAAGGACTTGCCGGTGACGCCATCCCCCTATGCGCCCGGATCATGGCCATTGCCGATGTGTTTGACGCTTTGATTTCCAAACGCAGCTACAAGGAGCCTTTTTCCTTTGAAAAGGCCTGTGAGATCATCGAGAACGAATCCGGCAGTCATTTCGATCCGGTATTGGTGCAGGTGTTTTTGAGCATTCAGAAGCAGATTTGGGAGATTTGGGAGCAATAGGGCAGTTAGTTTTATGTTTATCTGCTCATTTCTGCATCACTGATTTCCGGCAGTTCATCGTCCAACACGGAATGCTGCAGAATATTGTAGTGGACAGATTTTGACGCTGTTGTCGTTTTCCTATCTGCTTCTTCGGTCTCTTCCATGGGGTCAGGTACGTCTTGGGGGATTTCTTCATCTGGGGTGGCTGCAATCGGTTCTTCCTGCACTTCTGTTGGCTCTGCTTCTATGGCAGCATCTGCTTCCATGACATTTTCTTCAATGTCTTCCTCCTCATCATCTGCATAGAGCTGGTTTTCCTTGGTGGGTTTGATTTTGTTTACCTTGTCGCCCAAATTGGCGGAAATTTTTTTGGTTGCTTCCACCGTGCTGGTTTTGATGGCAGCAGCGGTATCTCGTACTGCCTCCGCTGCGCTTTCCATGCCGGCCAGCAGGGGATTGCTGACAATTAGCCCGTTGGCCAGGGCGCTGTCCTTTAGCATCACGGTATGTGGCGCAATGGTGATAATATCCTGCCTAAAAACCAGAATATTTTCTTTGAAAAGACCGGGTGCGCTGATTTCCAGGGCGCTGATT
>CAYOVS010000286.1:0-2510 GCA_964407445.1 uncultured Peptococcaceae bacterium | reverse complement strand
TATCGCCATGATGCTGCCACCGTGGATCACCAGCGCCATAGACGCAAGCAAAGCATGCTCTTGCAGCAATTGTTGAAAGGCACGGCAGCAACGCTCTTTAAAGATGGCGTTGCTCTCCCCTCCTGGACAGGGTCCGTTGCAAAATCCCGCTACCCATTGTTGATATGCCGGATCTTCTGCCATTTCTGTTGCGGTACGACCTTCAAAATCACCAAAATCGAACTCTCGCAAATCGTCCAGATAAATTTGCTTGCTGCCGGGAAAAACGATCGCAGCGGTTTGGCGGCAACGCAAAAGGGGGCTTACCACCAGCAGCTCCGGTTGGGGAAAAACAGCCTGCTCCACCAGTTGTCGCGCCTGTTGCTCTCCTTGGGGAGATAAAGGCTGATCGGTGCGGCCAATATAACGCCGCTCCAGATTGCCGGCGGTTGCCCCATGCCGCAAAAGAAGAATCTTCATCCTGCCACTCCCATCAGCAATTGGCAGAGCACTACCGCCAATAATTGACTAAGCTCCACCGTTTGAATAAAGCAACCGGTAGTATCCCCGGTAACGCCACCCAAAACTTTTAATGCAAAACTGCGATACAACAACAACGTCAACCCAGCCGCCGCCAGGCAGCAACAGCCGGTAATCGGCTGCACCAACAACATCGCCACCGCAACCAATGCAACCAGCAGCAGCATCGGCGCCATAGCTTGTTTTTTTTGCAAATGATCGGTAAATGCTGCCAGCATACCGCTTTTGCGGGCATTGGGCAGCGTCATTGCGGATACTGCGGCCAGGCAGCGGCTGAGCACATAACCCAAGCCAACAATTAGCACACTGCTGGCGGTATGCAGCTCGGAAAACAATCCCAACATTGTCAGAAAATAAATCCCGCAGTAGATTACCGCAAAAGCACCGCAATGGGAGTCCTTGAGAATCTCCAATTTGCGTTCCCGGCTTTGATGGGAGGAAACCGCGTCCACTGTATCGGCAAAGCCGTCCATGTGGATGCCTCCAGAAAGCAAAACAGGTAGGATTGTGGCAATCGCCCCGAACAACAAAGAGCCTGCCCCCAGTATCCCCCAGAGCCAAAACCAAAGCCAGAGCATTCCGCCAATAAGCAGACCAATAATCGGTAAATAGCAGATAGAAAAACGCATATTACGCTCATTCCAGTTGACTATTGGCGCAGGGAAAATAGAATAAGTAGAAATAGCAATCCACATCGGTTCAATAAAGTTCATCTATTTCTCCTTTAATAATATAAGGTTTGCCGCAGTTCATGGCCACAATCATTTCCGCCCGGCTGCGCAGCTGCTGATTCAATAAATTTAATTGTTCTATAAAAAGCTTTGTTTCTCCTGTATAGCCCTGCACAGAAAGCTCATCAATACTGACTGCAATAAGCTGATGACATTTGGCTGCCAAGGCATCAATTTCAGCCAGGGCACGCTCCATCCCTTCCCCGGTGCCGCTGAACAATATATTGCTCAGTAGATTAGAAACATCCTCCAAAAGCACCAGATCATCCGCTTTTGCAGCAACCTGATCAATATTATAAAGCTTTTCTATCGTCACAAATCCCAAACCTTGCCGCTGCCGCCGGTGTTTGGCAATCCGCGCTTGCCCTTCTTCACCATAAGGATCCATTGTCGCTACATAATACAGATCCCCTTTATGTATTTTCGAAGCCAACTGTTCCGCGTACAAGCTTTTGCCGCTGCTGTTGGCGCCAATCACTAAAATAATCATAATGTCCTCGAATATGCTTCTATGGCAATCGTCTCAAAGGTAATACCACTATTATATACTGCCGCCGCCATATCCAGCAAGGGGAATAAGGCAACAGCCCCGGTTCCCTCACCAAGATGCATATTGGCATGAATTATTGGCAATACGCCTAAGGCATTTACCAGCAATTGGCCTGCCGGTTCCAGGCTGATATGAGACGGGATCAGATACTCCGCAACCTCAGGCGCCAGTCTTACGGCTGTCAGCGCGGCTACAGCGGAAATCAAGCCATCCATGACCACAGGCACATGATAGCAAGCGCCTGCTAAAAATGCACCGGTCATGGCTGCAATATCAAAACCACCCAGCTTACACAGAATGTCCAAAGCATCGTCGGGATCGGGACGATTTACCGCAATTGCTTGCTTGATTACGGCAAATTTGCGACTTAACCCGGCATCGGATAGCCCGGCTCCCCTGCCGGTAACCGTTTCAACGGGACAATCCAGCAGCATAGCAGCCATTGCGCTGCTGGTAGTGGTGTTGCCGATCCCGCCTTCGCCGGTGGCAATGACTGTATACCCCAGTTGCTTTTTCTCCCAAACCTGCTCCGCGCCAACCATAATACCTTGTATGGCCTGCTCTCTGGTCATGGCAGGGCCTTGGGTAATATCCCCGGTGCCTCTGGCGATTTTTCTGTCCAGCATTCCCGGTACGGTATCGTTCATCCCCATATCTACAGGGAAAATATCCGCGCCGGCGACTTTTGCCATGGTGCAAACGCTGGCATG
>CAYOVS010000285.1:0-2538 GCA_964407445.1 uncultured Peptococcaceae bacterium | reverse complement strand
AAAGCCAAATCCTTGCGAATACGTCCCACATACACCTGATCCGTATCACTGCAAAACAGCGGCATGGGATATTTTTTGTTTGCAGGATCATCTACGACGACAATATTGGGAGAAGCGGCCAAAATTTCCCGTGCTTGCTCCGGGGACAAGGGTTTCTCAGTTTCAATCGTAATAGACTCACTGTGACTACGGAAAACCGGCACCCGTACTGCGGTAGCACTAACCTTAATTTCATCGTCATGGAACATTTTTCTGGTTTCCCAGACCATTTTCATTTCTTCTTTATAATAACCGTTCTCCATCAGTACGTCGATATTGGGGATCACGTTAAAGGCAATTTGATACGGAAACGCGGAAGGAGTAACCTCTTCACCACGACTAATTTGCTCAGATTGCTGTTTTAACTCGTTTAGCCCGGGCAAACCGGCACCGCTGACAGCCTGGTAGGTAGACACGATGATTTTTTTGATCTTGGCGGCGTCATGCAAAGGCTTTAATGCAACCACCATTTGAATGGTAGAGCAATTGGGATTGGCAATAATGCCTTTATGCCAATGCACATCCTCTGGATTGACTTCGGGCACAATCAGCGGAACTTCCGGGTCATAGCGGAAATTACTGCTGTTGTCGATCACCACCGCGCCTGCATTGACAGCGGCAGGACCATAGGTAAGCGCAGCAGAGCCACCTGCAAACAAAGCGATATCTACACCTTTGAAGCTATTCTCCGTAGTTGCATGAACTTGGTATTCCCGGCCTTGCCAGGTAATGGTTTTGCCCTCGCTGCGTTCGCTGGCCAGCAAAGACAACTCACCGACAGGAAAATTTCTCTCATTTAAGATTTTTAGCAGTTCATGACCCACAGCACCGGTTGCGCCTACGATAGCAACATGATAACGCTTCATTTCAAATTACTCCCTATTATTTATTATTAGATATTTCATATTGCTGTATTATAACACTTTTACCACTACAATAGCAAGAGCATTTATAGTAAAAGCGATAGGATCACCACGGTTCCAAAAGCAAAGGCTGGCGCTGCTTGCCCTCTAATGCATAGGCAATACTCTCTTCTACCAAATCCCAATCTGCTACCAAAGAAGTGGGTTTGCGCAGATAGTCATCTTGTCGAAAAGGGACAAAATAGATATTTTTATTATTCAGCAAGGAGCCAATATTTTTTGCACTTCCTCCTAAGCCGTCGTTGGTAGAAATCGCCAGGACAACCGGACGGCCGCTTCGTAAATGCGCTTTGGTTGCCATCAAGACCGGCGTATCGGTAATTGCAGCCGCCAATTTGGCAACAGTATTTCCCGAACAGGGGCAAATCAACAATACATCCAAAAGCTTTTGCGGCCCGATCGGCTCCGCCAGGACAATAGAATCTATGATTCTTCTGGAACCGCTAATATCCAAAATCAATTGCCGCCATTGCTCTGCAATCCCAAAGCGGCTGTCGGTATTTTTTACACTGTCGGATACAATCGGTACCACTTCCGCATTTTTGCTTTTTAATCTGGCCATCACCGCCAAGGATTTTTCCAGGGAGCAATGGGAGCCGGTCAAGGCAAAGCCAATCCGCAATCCGGTAAAATCTTGCTGATTCATTCTACTCTCTCCCTTCCTTCCACAAACTTGGCAGCAACTCCTCATAAACAGCAGCTAAAATTTCTCCGGCAAAGCGGGGCGAATATTTTCCCGGCAGCCCGGTAGCCTGCACTGCCCGAATCCCCTGCAATGCCGCTTCCGACCAATCCACCCCGCCCGGCGCAGACGCCAAATCAAGCAGCACCACATCCCGATGCAAATCCTGCAATAGCGTTTTATCAAAAATCAGTGCCGGCGCTGTATTAAAAACATACTCCGCCTGCCCGCAACTAGCGGACAAAGCGGTCCAATCCGTTACCGTAAAGCCATCCTGACTGGCTTGCGCTGCTCGTTCCTCTCCCCGGTTTACCACCGTAACCTTTGCGCCCAAGGCGCGCAGGCGAAGCGCCAATTCCCGGCCAATGCGCCCATAGCCCACAATCACACAGAGACTGCCAGCCAGCATTCCTTCACCCATGCTGATCGCAATTGCCAAAGCGCCTTCTGCGGTCGCAGCCGCCAAAGGCTCGGCTACCTGGGGAAGCTCCATCACAGAAATTAAACGCAGTGATAATTCGGCCGCAAGCTGAGGCAACACCTTACCGGGAACACCACAAAACAGAGCAGCTTCCGGTTTTGTCAGCGCAAAATCCTCTTTTTCCACATACACCGGATCATCCAATAAATTTGCCAAATACCCATCCGGCCCCAAACCGCAAACCGGCAAAATCACCGCATCCGCTCCTTTTAACGCCTCTTGGGCGCTTTCCGCAAAGCCAATTTCCGAAGGCAGCAAGGTTGGCGGAACTGCAAAAGCCATCAGCTCATATTCCTTTTCTGCCAAGCGCTGCATGACCAAAATTTCCCGTTTGTCCCCTCCCAAAAAGGCTATTTTACGTTTTCCCATATAAAAATCTCACCCTCGCCGCTTTTTATATGGCATTATATGCC
>CAYOVS010000284.1:0-2539 GCA_964407445.1 uncultured Peptococcaceae bacterium | reverse complement strand
AGCAGCGGCAGGCGCAACAGCAGCAGCAGGAAACCGCCCGGCTGCTGGCCCGGGCCAAGCTGACGCTGGCCCAGTATTTGCAAATGGACGAAGCCCAGGCGCACCGCTATATCGAAAAGCAGGCCATGGATCTGCGCCAAAGCAAGCGGGAAATCGCAGAAAGCATCATCCGCATGTACGAGGTTCCCTTCTCCCAGGAGCGGTAGCGGCGGTTGGCGCAAAGGCCTTTGTGGGAGAATTGGGCAGTTTGTCAGATGCCGATATTGCGCCCTTATCGCCTTTGTGGGCATCGTGGAATCGTAAACGTTTGCCCGTTGATATAACGAAAGAGGAATGTATATGGAGAATCAAACAGTAATTGTTTTGGATTTTGGCGGCCAATATAAGGAGCTAATTGCCAGAAGAGTGCGGGAATGCAACGTGTTCTCGCTGATCCTTTCTCATGATACGCCCATAGAGGAAATTCGCCGTTTGCAGCCCATTGGCATCATCACCACCGGCGGGCCCAACAGTGTTTACGACCCCGCCTCCCCCCAATGCAGCCGGGAGCTGCTGGAGCTGGGGGTGCCCATTTTGGGGATCTGCTACGGGATGCAGGCCATGGCCCATACCCTGGGCGGGGGGGTGTCCTCCTGCCCGGTGAGCGAGTACGGGCCCACCCAGGTGTTGTTAGACGATACTGCTTCGCCGCTGCTGCAAGGGATTGCGCCGCAATTTGCAGGGCTGATGAGCCACACCGATTTTGTGGCGGCGCTGCCCCAGGGGTTTACGCCGCTGGCGCATACGGCTGATTGTCCTATTGCCGCTATGGAAAACCGGCAGCGGGGGCTGTATGGGGTGCAGTTCCATCCCGAGGTGGATCTGACGGAGCAGGGCTTGCAAATCATCCGCAATTTTCTCTATCTGATCTGCCATGCCAAGGGCGATCATACCATGGAGGATTTTATCCAAAAGCAGGTGACGGAGCTTCGGCAAAAGGTGGGTGGCGAGCGCGTGCTACTGGGCTTATCCGGCGGCGTGGATTCCTCGGTATGCGCCGCGCTGCTTTCCCGGGCTTTGCCGGGGCAGGTGGATTGCATCTTTGTGGATCATGGCCTGATGCGGCAGGACGAGCCAGAGCAGATCGGGGCGTACTTTGGCAGTCAGCCCCTGCGCTTTATCTCCGTAGACGCCCGGCAGCAGTTTTTGCAGCTGCTGGCCGGCGTTACCGACCCGGAGCAAAAGCGCAAGCGGATCGGCGCTCAGTTTATCAAGGTTTTTGAAGAACAGGCGCGGCTGCTGGGGGATGTGAAATATCTGGCGCAAGGCACCATTTACCCGGATATTATCGAATCCGGCAACAAAAACGCCGCTACCATCAAAAGCCATCACAATGTAGGCGGCCTGCCCGATACCATGGATTTTATCGGCATCGTAGAGCCCTTGCGCAGCCTGTTCAAGGATGAGGTGCGGGCCCTGGGCAAGGCGCTGGGCTTACCCGATCTGCTGACGGAGCGGCAACCCTTCCCCGGGCCCGGCTTGGCGGTGCGGATCATTGGCGAGATCACCTGGGAAAAGCTGGAGCTGCTACGCCAAGCAGACGCCATCTTCCGGGAAGAGGTTGACCGGCTGGAAAAACGGCCCAGCCAGTATTTTGCTGTGCTGACCGATCTGCGCTCGGTGGGGGTTATGGGTGATGGCCGCACCTACGACTACACCATAGCTCTGCGCGCCGTTACCACAGACGACTTTATGACCTGCCGCTATACCCCCCTTAGCCACGACCTGCTGGCCACGGTCTCCTCCCGCATCACCAACCAAGTAAAAGGCGTCAACCGGGTAGTCTTTGATATCACCGGCAAACCCCCGGGTACGATCGAGTGGGAATAAATAAAACTATCCCGGAAACCCGCATGAATGCTGGGTTTCCGGGATGTTTTTTTGGCTGTTGAGTACAATTTGAGTGCAAATTATTTTTCGGATGAATTTTTGATATACTCCATATGTCGTTTCAACTGATCCTCACGACTAAGGGACAGGACTTCTTTTTGAGATAGTGGAAGATTGTAGTATTCAATCATTTTGTCCTTGGCCACACCGTACAACTCGTTTGAAATGGCGTAGCTCTCTAAGTCAAAACGATTGTCTCTTATCTGCCGCAGCAGGTTGCAAAGATCAGCATTATATTTGTACTGAGCATCCGCACCATCCACAACGATTTTGGCGCACCAGTCCTTAGAATCAGGGCTGCGATCGCTAATTTCTATCTTCACTCCGACTTCATTTAAATCCATAAGCATATATAAGAATTTCCCTATATCACTCAATGTAGAAATACTTTTTGGGGAAGCTGAGAGACCGCATAGCCAGTCGAGGGAGACATTGCACTTTTGCGCAATGCTAATGAGAACCTCCATCGTTGGCGAATTGCGGTTATTTTCATATGCAGAAATAGAAGGCTGCGGCACATTGATAAGTTCCGAAAACTCCCTTTGCGTTAGTCCCATATTGCGCCGTAATACTTGTAGTGTATCCCCAAAATTCATTATATGTTATCCCC
>CAYOVS010000283.1:0-2556 GCA_964407445.1 uncultured Peptococcaceae bacterium | reverse complement strand
GGATAGCCCAAAGAATACCTCCGTGTCAACCCTTTTTTCTTTTATCTCATGAAAAATCTATTGCATCCAGACCAGCTTTCCTAACGCGCAACATCGGGATAGCCGATGAACTCCAGAATTCCGCCGCAGGTTGTTGCAAAACAGCAAAAACACAAACAGGGTCAAAACGCTATGCAAATAGTTGTTAGCCCCTGTTCGAATCTGAGTATCAGCTCCAAAACAACCCTTGTTTCACGGCAGGGGCTGTTTTTTTGTACACGGTGGCATACCGCAGATGATCAGGATAAGATTTCCAGAGAGGTTACCCTCCTGCGGGCGTTTTTTTACACGCTATTTTCATCTAGTATCAAGATCCCTTTACGCTGTTGTTTACGATGCATTCTGCGCCAATTGATAAAACCATAAATGTCATTACAAAGAAACATTACAAAACAGATAATCATTGGTAAATAGGAAATATTAACCAACGTTGCTAAAACCCAAAGGATAATCAATACAATATCATTTGCTGCATAAGCAAGAGCATAGATCGAACTGCGAAACAGCATCAAATAAGATGCAAGAAAGCTTGTGGCAATGGAAACCGTACTGATGATAAGATTAGCTGTATGAAAATATGCAAGTAGGAAATGGAAAACAACAGTAACGAACATCGTTAAAACAAGCATTATAATGATTTCTCGTCTACTTAGATGGGCAACCTTTACCTCTTGCTTGCCGTCTTCACAAGGATGCCGCAACCACGTGATCACAGACATCACGGCGATTGGCGCAGTCATTCCAAGATATGTTATCATCTCACCATAATACTGAAATTGCCAGGAAATAACAGAATAAAGCAAGCTAAAAACAACCGTCAAGAGTTGTCCCCAAACATTCCCTTTCGACACAAAAATAAGCGCGGTAACACCAACAAGAGAAGCCACAAGAGACAGCATATTTTCCGTGCTACCAAGAAAAAAAGAAATGGTGACCACTGCGAGAGAAATTAGCCATAATTGCCATTCAAATTTGCTCAAGGTGTTCAATGGATTGTCAAATTTCATCATTACCTCCAAAAAAAATAAGCAACCGTATCACACATCTTCAAAGACCTAACGATGTGTATACGAATGCTTGATTCGTTACTGCCCGGTGGCAGTCTATATTTCATTTTAGGGTGTACGCCTTGTAGTGTATTATAATTCCTCGATTTTGTCAACAAATAAGAGTTATACTAAAAAGCGAAATTGGCAAAGGGAACAGCGTTTATTTGCATAACACTCCTTCCCGCATAAAACAGGATTTTGCCTTTCTATGGAAAAATATTTAAGGATAGACATTTTTTCCACCAAATCACAAGTCCTTCCCTTTCCAAGCAAAGGAGCGCCTATGCAACCCCAAGCACAACCGCCGGAAAGCAGTCCGGCCATGAAAATTATCGCCCATATCCACACGGAGTTTCCCGACAAATTTGGCATCCCCCGGCAAAGCGGCGTGGTGCCGCAGCTGCAAGGGGAGATCGTCTTCGCCCCCCATTACCGCAACGAAAACGCGCTGCGAGGGCTGGAAGGCTTTTCTCATATCTGGCTGCTCTGGGAGTTTTCTCAGGCGGTGCAGGAGGATTGGTCGCCCACGGTGCGCCCGCCCCGGCTGGGCGGCAATATCCGGCAGGGAGTGTTTGCCACCCGTTCCCCCTATCGACCCAACCCCATTGGCCTTTCCTGCGTCAAGCTGGAGGAGATCATCCTGCAATCCCCTCTGGGGCCGCTACTGCGGGTTTCCGGCGCAGACCTGCTGGACGGCACACCCATTTATGATATCAAGCCCTATCTGCCCTTTGTGGATTGCCGCCCGGAAGCTACCGGCGGCTTTGCCGCACCGCTGGCGCAAATCCACCTGGAGGTAGAGATCCCGGAGCCGCTGCTCCAGCTTATCCCCCCGGCACGCCAAGCCGCCCTCCGAGCGGTGCTGGCGCAGGATCCCCGTCCCTCCTACCAGCACGATCCCACCCGGGTCTACGGCCTGACGTTTGCGGAGCTCTCCGTAAAATTTACCGTAGCCGGGGATATCCTTACCGTTTGCGGCGTCGAAACACGATAAATCCATAAAAGGTCAACCAAAATCATGCCGGTTACCGCAGCCGCTGCCCAATGCTTCAAAAACAGCAACAATATCCTCGATTTTTTGAAAGCAGGCTTCCTCCTCCAAACAATCATCCTCCAAAACCGCCTGGATTTTTTGCAAGGCCAGATAGCATTCCATTTCAACAATTTTACCCATCTGGATTTCTTTGCCATCACCCCATGCTCCGCTCTCCTGCCTCAGCAGATTGGCTACTATTTCCTGGAATAATTGCAGCCGCATCGCCTCATTCTACCGTTATTATCCTACTTTATACTACTTAATGCGAATAGTCAATAGAAAGCAGGATTTGGTAGTATTCTGTAGCTGAGGTGATAAAATGAAGCCGTTAAAGAAAAAAGTGAGTATTACCCTGGATGAGGATATTATCGAAAAAATCAAAATACTGGCGGAAGAATGCGACCGTTCCTTTTCCCAATATATTAATTTGAT
>CAYOVS010000282.1:0-2559 GCA_964407445.1 uncultured Peptococcaceae bacterium | reverse complement strand
ATTCTAAATCCCGCTGGGGTTGCACCTGCTATCAGCAGTTGTCTGTGCGCCCGCTGGCAGATACTATGAGCAAATATTATGTCCGCATTCAGGTCTTTGACCGGGTAGGTGTTTTTGCGGCAATGGCCAAAGCCTTGGGTGATTGCAATGTCAGCATGGATTCGGTAATGCAAAAACGACGGATCGACGCGCAGCAGACGGAAATTGTGCTGATTACGCATCAGGTGCGTCATGCGGATTTGATGCAGGCTTTGGAAGCTTTGCGCAGCCTGGATTGCGTCGTAGAGATTAATGGATATATTCGGGTGGAGGATGAGGATATCTGATGGCGGAACAACATTTTCGGATAAAAATTCCGGCAACTACAGCAAATTGCGGCTGTGGCTATGACACCTTTGGCATGGCTCTGGGATATTATAATTACATAGAAGTAAAACCTGCCGACTCCTTTTCCTTGGAAATCAAGGGAGAAGGTATGGGGCGTTTGGTGGATACCGATCAGAATTTAATTGTTCGGTCGGCGCAAGCTGCTTATGAATTGGCTGGCGTGGCAATGCCGCCGATTGCTTTTGTCTCGGATAATAATATTCCGTTAGCCAGAGGTATGGGCAGCTCGTCTGCAGCGATTGTAGGCGGTATTTATGCTGCCAATTTACTGATGGGTAAACCCTTGGATGATCTGGCGATGCTGGCTTTGGCCACCAAAATAGAAGGGCATCCCGATAATGTGGCGCCTGCTTTATATGGTGGATTTACGGTGATTGCCAACGAGGGTGGCCGCCAATATGTCAAAAAGATTGCTTTGCCGCCGGCTTTGCATGCGGTGCTGGCTTCTCCCGATTTTCTCGTGTCTACGAAAAAAGCGCGCTCTATCATGCCCCGTACCGTGTCGTTGGACGATGCGGTATACAGTCTGAGCCATGCCGCTTATCTGGCCTTGTCTATTGCGGAAGGCGATTTATCCGGGCTGCGGGCAATGCTGTTCGACCGTTTGCATCAGCCGTACCGTTTCACCTTGATCAAAGGTGCAGAAGAGGTAATTGAGGCTGCGATTGCAGCCGGGGCGATTGGCTGCGTCATCAGCGGCTCCGGGCCTACCATGATTTCCTTTACAGAGGATGATTTGATGCTGCAGGATAATATCGGTGCGGCCATGCGGGAGGCTTTTGCTGCCGCAGATGTGCAAGCGGAAATCAGAATGACCTGCATGGATAATCTGGGAGTGAGACTGGCGGAATAGCTGACGGATTGATATTATTTGGGAGGAAAAAATGGCAATTATTGTACAAAAATTTGGCGGCAGCTCTGTTGCCAGTGCGGAAAGAATTCAAAGAGTAGCCCGGCGGGTCGCGGAAACCGCGGCAGAAGGCAACAAGGTTGCTGTGGTAGTTTCTGCTATGGGGGATACTACCGATGATTTGATTGCTTTGGCCAGTCAGCTCAATCAAAAGCCCTCCGCCAGAGAAATGGATATGCTGCTTTCTACTGGGGAACAGCAGTCTATTGCTTTGTTGACGATGGCTCTGCACACCTTGGGTTGTAAGGCAGTTTCTTTGACTGGCTGTCAGGCGGGCTATCATACCGACGGTGTGTATTCTCGGGCGAAAATTTTACAAGTGGACAATCAACGGGTTTCGCAAGAGCTGGATGCGGGCAATATTGTGGTCGTGGCCGGCTTTCAGGGGGTTGACGATCGGGGAGAAATCACCACGCTGGGACGGGGCGGCTCTGACACCAGCGCCGTCGCATTAGCGATTGCTTTAACAGCTGATGTGTGCGAAATTTTTACCGATGTGGATGGCGTTTATACCGCAGACCCCCGGATTATCAAAACTGCGTGGAAAATGCCAGAGATCTCTTATGATGAAATGCTGGAGATGGCGGCAATGGGCGCTTTGGTTTTGCAGCCCCGCAGTGTGGAGCTGGCAAAGCAGTATAACGTTCGCCTGCATGTTCGTTCCAGTTTTAACTATTCTCAGGGTACTATAGTTCAGGAGGTAGCAACGATGCAAAAGGATATGGAGCAGGAATTGATCGTTTGCGGTGTAGCGCATGACTATCATGTGCTGAAAACCACTATTTTTGGCGTTCCCGATCGTCCCGGTGTCTCTGCGATGATTTTTGGCAAATTGGCGCAAGAGGGCGTCAATGTGGATATGATCGTGCAAAGCGGTACCAGAGAAGATAAACAGGATATCTCCTTTACCTGTGGCCGTGATGAGCGGACGAAGGTAGAAAATGTGGTAAAGCAGGTGCTAGCCAATCTGGATGCGCAAAGCTACCTGCTGGAGGACAATATCGCCAAGGTATCCATCGTTGGCGCTGGCATGATCACCCATCCCGGTGTGGCCGCCACCATGTTTAAAACCTTGGCGGATATGGATTGCAATATTTTGATGATCGCCACCTCCGAAATCAAAATATCATGCATCATCGAAGAAACCAAGGTGAACGATGCGGTGATTGCTCTGCATCAGGCTTTTGGCCTGGATTGCTAGCGGGTAAGAAAAATTATAAAATTTGACGAAAATCCTTGACAAAATGGCTTGAAAAACGTAT
>CAYOVS010000281.1:0-2577 GCA_964407445.1 uncultured Peptococcaceae bacterium | reverse complement strand
GCAATGGGCCATCACTTGTGCCAACCGGGCAGGCACACCGCTGACCCGGCTGACCGTCATTCGGTTGATGGTCAAGGTACCGGTTTTATCCGAGCAAATCACCGAAGCCGCTCCCAAGGTTTCCACCGCAGGCAACCGGCGGATAATTGCGTTTTGCTTGCTCATTACCGCCGTCCCCAAAGATAAAACCAGCGTCACCACAACCACCAATCCCTCAGGAATGGCCGCCACCGCCAGGGAGATCGCCAGCATAAAGGCATTCAGTAAGGCAAAGCCGGAAAAATCGCCCCCCGCCGCTACGCTAAAGATAAAGATAAACGCGCAGATCAAAGATACTGTCAAAGAAAGCAGTCTGGATAATTCCGCCAGCTTTTTTTGCAAGGGCGTACGCTGAGATTGGGTATCCGCCAGCATCCCGGCGATTTTCCCCATCTCTGTGTCCATTCCGGTTGCGGTAACACACCCCTCGCCCCGGCCATACACCACCCCGCAGCCCATAAAGAGCATATTATCCCGGCGTGCCAGCACCGCGCCATCTTCCGGCGTCAGCGGCTGCTGCTGCTTCTCCACCGCTTGGCTTTCCCCGGTCAGGGTCGATTCGTCTGCCCGCAGATTATAACAGGCCGTCAACCGCAAATCCGCCGGCGCGGCGTCCCCCGCTTCTACCAATACCATATCGCCAACCACCAAATCGGCAGCAGGCACCGTCAATAGCTTGCCATCCCGCCGCACCAAAGCCGTAGGCGCGGCCAGCGCCATCAGCGCTTCCACCGCCCGCTCCGCTTTACCCTCCTGATATACCCCCAAGCAAGCATTAAGAAAAATCACCGCGCCGATAATCACGCTGTCCGCCCATTCACTGATCGCGGCGGAAATCAAAGCAGCAGCGATCAGCACCAATACCATCGGATCCAGCAATTGCCGGCTCAAGCGGGTCAGCAACGAGCTTTTTCCTGCCGTCCGCAGTTGATTCGGCCCGGAGGCCGCCAGCCGCTTGGCCGCTTCCCGCTGGGACAGCCCCTGCTCCGAGCTGCGAACAGCCTTCCATACCTGCGCATCCGTCATCAAATACGGTTTTAAGTTCTCCCCCATAGCTCCCACCCTGATTTTGTCCTATACCGGTATATATGCTTGTAAACCCAAAGGCATGACCGCCGCCCCGGTTTTTGTTGCGATATCCCTGCTTTCGCGGTATAATTATGCATATGGCAAACAACAACCACAACGAAAATCGACAACGCACCCTGCTCTTTACCGTAGCAATCACGGCACTGTTTGCCATCCTCTTGGTACGGCTGTTTGCTTTGCAAATTGTCGAAGGAGATGTTTTGGCGGAGGATTCTTCCGCCAACAGCATCCGGGTCATCGTCAGCGCCGCCCCCCGGGGCGAAATCACCAGCGCCGATGGCACGGTGCTGGCCGATAATCAGGTGGTGTTTGCAATCACCGTTGCCGCCTCCCAGATCAGCAATCGGCAGCAACTGGCGGAGGATCTTGCTTGGGTGATGGACGATCCCCAAGTCACCGCCGAGGACATTATGGCACTGCTTGCCGCCAATGCCCGGCAATACGAGCCCACCGTCATCAAACGCTATACCTACGAGGAAGGCTTACCCATTATCAGCCGGGTAGAAGAAAACCGACAAAAGCTGCCCGGCGTTGTCGTTGTAGAAGAAGCCCGGCGGCGCTACCCCCAAGGCAGCCTGGCCGGGCATCTGCTGGGCACCGTAGGCGCCATTTCCCAAGAAGAATATGCCGAAAAACAAGCGCAGGGCTATCTGATTACCGATTGGCTGGGCAAATCCGGTCTGGAAAAAACCATGGAACAAACCGAAAGCGGCAGAATCAGCTACGGCCTACGGGGAGAAAGCGGCATCGAGCAGATAGAAGTCACCGCCACCGCCAAAGCGGTACGCACCATCTACAAGCAAGACCCCGTCCCCGGCGACAAGCTGCTGCTGACCATCGACAGCCAAGTGCAGCAAGCCATGGAAGAAAGCTTGGCGCGGATCATCACCGCCCATGCGCAACTAAACAGCAAATGTGTTGGCGGCGCCGCTGTCCTGCTCAATGTCAAAACCGGCGCGGTCATCGCCATGAGCAGCTTCCCTGTTACCGATCCCAACGATTTTGTAGACGGCCTCAGCGCCGAAAAATCCGCCTACTACTGGGATGAGCAGCTGACGCCCACCCTCAACCGCGCCATCTCCGCCGCTTATCCTCCCGGCTCCACCTTCAAGCCCATCACTGCCATTGCCGCCTTATCCAGCGGAGTCACCGTAGAAGAAAGCGTCTATTGCGGCAGCTCCGTTTGGAGTGGCAAAAGCGGCAAAGCCCGCTGCACCGGCATTCACGGCAATATTTCCTTTTATACCGCAATGGCACGCTCCTGCAACAGCTACTTTCAGGAGATGGGCGCCCGGGCCGGCATCGACAATATCGATGCCATCGCGCGCCAACTGGGGCTGGGAAAGCCCACCGGCATCCAGCTTCCCGGCGAAGTCAGCGGTCTGGTACCCGATCCCCAGTGGAAATCCGCCCATTTCAGCGGCTGGGAACAGGACTGGCACGATTACG
>CAYOVS010000280.1:0-2579 GCA_964407445.1 uncultured Peptococcaceae bacterium | reverse complement strand
AATCCCCATGGGCAGTTTCAAACCGGGCTGGGAAACCGTTCAAAAAGCGGTTAATAATAATTTCCTTCTCCACCCCCAAAACGGAATCCCTGGGACCGGTCATCCCCACATCGGTAAGATACCCGGTGCCCTTGGGCAGGATCCGCTGATCCGCTGTTTGGATATGGGTATGCGTGCCTACACAAGCACTGACACGTCCATCCAGATACCAGCCCATGGCTACTTTTTCGCTGGTGGCCTCTCCATGGAAATCCACCAAAATATAGGGAGTTTCCGCTTGCAGCTCCTTTACCAGCCGATCCGCTGTACGAAAAGGACAGTCACATCCGGGCAAAAACACCCGACCCAGCAGATTGATCACCGCCAGCTTTTGCTCCCCTACCTGAAACAAACCATAGCCTCGCCCGGGTAACTCTGCCGGCAAATTGGCGGGCCGCAGCAATTTACGTTCGCTTTCTATAAAAGAAAATATGTCTTTATTATCCCAGGTATGATTCCCCATGGTAAAGACATCCACGCCGCAATCGTGCAGCTCTTCAAATATTTTTTTAGTGATGCCAAAACCGTTGGCGCTGTTTTCGCCGTTGGCAACCGTGACATCAATGCCATAATCCTCTATCAGACGACCCAGATTTTCCAGAACAATCCGCCGCCCCGGCGCACCCACAATGTCGCCGATAAATAATATTTTCATCGCAATCCTCTTATTTCTTTACGCGCAAAGAAGCCTTATAGCCGTTAAACCACATCATCGCGCAGCCTCGAAATCAAAGACAAGGTGAATTGCCGCTAAGCGGCAAGAGAAAGCGGCCTGGGCCGTTTCGGGCTGTGCGCTACTATCATACCATAAATTTATCGTAAAAGCAAAAAAACCGCCCCGACGGCAGAAAAATCCGGGGCGGTTTTAGATGACACTTGTTGCAGCAAGCATGGATTGCCCGCGCATGCTTTTCTTGCTTTTCTCGCAGCCATACTGCACTTTCGCAAAAACAAAATCAACGGTTATTGGTTATTTGGCATAATCCACAGCTCTGGTTTCCCGGATCACAACCACCTTGATCTGGCCGGGATATTCCAGCTCGGCCTCGATCCGTTTGACAATATCTCTGGCGGTACGAGTGGCCATCACATCATCAATCTTGTCCGGCTGTACCAAAATACGAATCTCACGTCCGGCCTGAATGGCATAGCATTTTTCCACGCCTTCAAAGCTTTCCGCAATTTCTTCCAATTTTTCCAAACGCTTAATATAGTATTCCAAGGTTTCGCGACGAGCGCCGGGACGCGCTGCCGATACCGTATCAGCAGCCTGAACCAAAGCAGCTTCCAGACTATCCACCTCTGCATCGCCGTGATGGGCCAAAATTGCATGTACCACCTCGGGACTTTCTTTAAACTTGCGGGCAATATCAGCGCCAATGACAGCGTGAGAGCCTTCCACCTCGTGGTCGATGGCCTTGCCGATATCATGGAGCAATCCGGCACGTTTGGCCAAGGTAATATCTGCGCCCAGCTCGGCCGCCATAACGCCAGCCAAATGGGCAACCTCAATAGAGTGCTTTAAAACATTTTGCCCGTAGCTGGTGCGGAACTTGAGTCTGCCCAGCAATTTGATCAATTCGCTGTGCAAACCGTGCACATTGGTTTCAAAGGTAGCTTGTTCGCCGGCATCCCAGATCCGCTGATCCACTTCTTTGCGGGAGCGTTCCACCATTTCCTCAATGCGGCCAGGCTGAATTCTTCCGTCTAAAATCAGTTTTTCCAAGGCAACCCGGGCAACTTCCCGCCGAACCGGATCAAAACCGGAAAGAATAACCGCCTCAGGCGTATCATCAATAATTAAATCGATCCCGGTCAGGGTTTCCAAAGTACGGATATTGCGCCCTTCTCTACCGATAATCCGGCCTTTCATTTCTTCGTTGGGCAAGGCCACCACGGAAACGGTGGTTTCTGCCACATGATCGGCTGCTACCCGCTGAATTGCAGCAGCAACGATTTCTCTGGCTCGTTTTTCGCCTTCTTCTTTTGCACTGTTTTCGATTTCTTTTATCAGCATTGCCGCTTCGTGCTTGATCTCATCCTCAATGCTGGAAAGCAGGATTTGCTTTGCCTCTGCGGTAGAAATGCCGGAAATAGATTCCAGCTCTTGCAATTTTTGTTGTTGCAGATCAGCCACCTTTTGACGGCGAGCCTCAATCTCGGCATCCTTTTTGCGAATACCTTCTTCTTTCTTTTCGATACCGTCCAGTTTGCGGTCGATGTCTTCTTCTTTTTTCTGCAGCCGTTTTTCCTGTCTGACGATTTCGTTATGCCGTTCTTTGTTCTCCCGATCCGCCTCGGCTCGTTGGCGGTGTATTTCTTCTTTCGCCTCTAGCAAAGCTTCTTTCTTTCTGGTTTCGCTTTCTTTTTTGGCGTCGATCAGGATTTTGGCGGCAGCGTCCTCCGCAGATTTGATTTTGGCTTCCGCCAAGCTCTTGCGCATCAGATATCCGCCGGCAATACCAATCACTAAACAAATAAGTGCCAGTAACACAATTAAAAATGGATGCATAATTCACCTCCGTTCAATAGATTTCGTC
>CAYOVS010000279.1:0-2604 GCA_964407445.1 uncultured Peptococcaceae bacterium | reverse complement strand
ATCGTGCCCATATAGCCCGGCTGCATACCAGACTTCAATAGCGCCTGCTCATGCTGGGAGCTGGGGGCGGCGGCGTTGATCGTAGCAGTAGTGGCGTTTTCGTCAAAGCCGACTACAATGAAGTGCCCATTGGTTGCATCGTAATAGATGTAATAGTCCTTATCCGTTTGGAACAGGGTGGATTCCTGATTGTTCAGCCGCCAGCCGCCGATGCCGAAGATCCCGCTAGCGGTAGAAGTGGTCTTTCGGGCTCCACTCAAAAAGCGGTCGTCCAGAGGCGCCGTCACCGTATACTCGCCATTTTTATCCACAAGGCCCGCGCTATCCAGATAATAGCAATCGGTCACCACACCCTCGCCCAGCACGGAGACGCTCCATATCAACTGGTTATCGCCAACTATTGGCTGGCAGGTATCATCTGTCCAAGTAGCGCAGTAATACTCATAGTAATAATCCGGTTCAATAAAAGGCGCCATTCGGTGCATGGTGCCGATATTGTAACAATACTGTACCGTGCCCGCAACGGTGATTCCGCTGCCGTTGCCGCTGAAATTGCGGCCCACAATACCTCCCACCGCACCGCAGCTGCGCTCTATCAAGAGATTGCCGCTGAAATAGCAGTCCGTGACCGTGCCCAGATTGTAACCGCAAATACCACCGCATTGCTGGTTCACGCCATACAGCCGGATATTGCCATCCATCCTACATTTACGAATAATGCCCTGCGCCGTATTGCTCCCGCAAATACCGCCCACGTTGCTATTACTCTTGCCTACAAGGAGTTGGGCGCTGCCGGTGCATTTTTCAATAACGCCGCTATTGGTGCCGCAAACCAGACCGGCTCCGCTGGAAGCAGCCACGCCTATCTGACTGTCCACCCTCAGATTTTTGATGGTGCCGGCATTGCTGAAAAAGAGCCCACTGAACCCACTGGCCTGAATATCTATCGTCACGGTGTGTCCGTCTCCATCCAGAACCCCCTGCAACGTACCGCCATCTACCAGCCAAGGCAGCTGGCCGGTCAGGCTGATATTGGTCGTCAGTCGACCGTTAATGTTCTCTTGCTGGGGCAGTCCCACTACGCTGCCGCTAACCGTACCCACAAACCAAGCCAGCTCATCAGCAGTACCGATCAGATACACGCTGTTATCGTCCCGCTGCGGCTTTTGGTACTGGGCCAGACGGCTAAACTTGTAAGTGTATGACTGTTCGCCGCTATAAATCATCCCATCCTTAACCGCAATGATATTGAGATGGGTGTCTTTGTCCACCGTAATAGGGCCCTTATAAAGGATCGCGTTGGTGTTAAGCTGAAAATAACGAAGGCCTGAGGAATCATAAGAATCTATGCTTTCCCGCAAATTGCTATTGTCTAGACAATAGTAGATTTGCGCATCCGGTGTGGCGCTGGTCAACACCACCTCCACCTTCTCGCCATAAAGGCCGCTCTGATAGTTGGCCACAGGAGCGGCAGTTTGTTGCAAGGAAAACACCTCTATATTGCTATAATAGTATATGCCGTCCTGCTGCACCCAAGCGACCGCTTTCACCTTCTCCTGTTTGGCATCAAAGCCCACGGCACTATCATAGCGAGGGGACGTATGCGTGGGATCCGTACCGTCCAGCGTATACGAGATTTTAGCATTGGCCGTGGTGGTAGCAATCTCCACCTGTACATAAGTGCCGTACTTTACATACTCGGCGTACGGGGACAGGATACTGAATGTTGGCGCCGCCACCTGCGGCGTCTGCTCAGTCAGTAGCGGCTGGCTTGGTTGCAGCGCCTGCTCCTCTTGGATAGCGGGAGCCTCCGTCCCCACGGAAGCTTCCAGCCCTGGGGATACTTCACTTTTTTGCTCTGCCAGCTCAGGGGATACCTCCTGGGCGATGGCTGCAAAAGGGCAGGCCAACAACAGTGCCACTGCCAATAGCCCCAGAAAAAATCGGAACAGCCGTTTGCTTTGATTTGCTCTCATCATGGGTTTCTCTCCTTATTCTTAACATCATTGCACAAGCGCATTTGGATATAGAAATAATTGCAAGTAGAGGTTCTGCCTGAAACCAGTTACCCTCTTCCTGAGGACCAGCTATATCCTAAAATAACAAAAAACGCCGGTTCCCATCAGGGAACTGGCGAGCGGTATAAGAATATGTATATAGATATCAAAAAAAGATACCAAAAACCGCTTTGCAATCCTGCCAACAGATGCAGAAGAACAAAAAATCGCCAGCCCCCCACAGGGAACCGACGAGCGGTATGCAAAGATATATACATACAGAGAAACCGCCCGATGTAAATAGCTAAGGATAGCAAGTCTCCTGACTCGCGTTTCGGAAAAAATCTTCCGTTCCGCATCCTACCTTCTCACAGGGTTCTTCCTCTGCAATGACGGACTTTCGTCCTGCGGCATATGCCGCTTCAGTACGGATTTACGCTCACAGTGCCGGTCGCGTGGGTTTGGTTACCCGTTCCTTTTTCATTGCTACCCGTCCAAATCTGGCTTGAGCAGCAATTACACACCTCAGTAAATCATTTTTCTTTTGTCTGTGTCTTCCTTTCTGCCACACACTACATAACAGAAAACGCAAATACACAACTATAGG
>CAYOVS010000278.1:0-2608 GCA_964407445.1 uncultured Peptococcaceae bacterium | reverse complement strand
ATACTGCAGTTTAATTTTTAAAATAATAGAGTCATCCGATTGAATTTTTTCTTCCACAATTTCATATTTAGTACGATTATGATCCAACGCTGCCTTGTAATGAGCAACTTCTTCTTTGACAGCATTGGCAGCAAAAGCATGCCCCAAATCTTCTTTCAATTGAAAATGGATCGTTTGCTCAAGGCACGCAGATTTTATACGTTTCATAATGTTACCTCCTTTATTGATAATAACATTATATCATTTTTAAAAAACTGCGTGCAAGAAGAATTTTTACAATATTTTTTTGCAAAACAATAATATAAAATACTTTTAGCGAAGTTTATATGTTAATATTCACTAGTATTCAAGAGTTAAGAAAGCTTATGGAGGGTTGAATCATTTTATGTAGCAATTTGTTGATTCAGGGTTTATCTGCTGCAGTATTTCAATAAAATGCTTTACTGCCTTTTCGGCCGTCCTTTGCTTAATGAGCCCTTCTTTTGCGGCACCGGCAATATGAATTATTCCATCCTCGCATTTGATGACAATTACTGAAGGATTCATATTTGCTATTCCACTTCCTACTATACCAACAAGTATTTGATTGGATATGTCGCTGTCAACTATCGTGCCATAACTTTGCAATGCGGATTTGCAAATAGCAAAACTATTTTCGCATGCAAACCCTACGGAACCATAAAAACTCATGGTTGGCAGCTTTTTTGCAACAGCCGCAATGGACACCCCGTTCCCTAAAATTTGATGCCGGCAAATCGACTCAATAAGCAGATTTTCAAGATCATAATTCTTCATTGAACGCACCTCTCAAAATATAAATACTCTCACGCTAAGTATACAAAAAAACTGCTATGAAATCAAACAAAAGATTCCATAGCAGTTTTTTGCCGGCAACTGCCGTAATTTTGGTGACGCGTACGGGATTCGAACCCATGAATGCCAGCGTGAAAGGCTGGTGAGTTAAGCCACTTCTCCAACGCGCCATATTGGTAGCGGTGGTTGGGATTGAACCAACGACACCCCGGGTATGAGCCGAGTGCTCTGAACCTCTGAGCTACACCGCCGCAAAGACTGCTTTTATATTGTACGAAAAAGATCGCCAATTGTCAAGAGAATTTTTTATTTTTTTGCAGATTTTTTCCTTTTTAAGCGGCAGCGGCAAAAACAGATCTCGGCTCAAGCCAGCAGCAGTTTAGCCGCAACCCCCATCAAAACCAGACCAATTCCCCTACCCCAGGTAAATGGCGTTTGCTCTAAACCAAACAGTCCCAGCCAATCAACCACCATCGCCATGGCCAACTGTCCGGTGATAATTGCCGTAGTAGCATTGCCTGCTCCCACCTTGGCGATAGCCAGCATAACGCCGAAAATAATTGCCACATTGATGACGCCGCCCAAATACAGATACCAAGGAGTTTCGCCAAGCTTGCTCAAATCTCCTTTTCCCAAGCCCAAAACAAACAACAAGATCACCACCAACAGCAAGCCGATGGCATGCACCAAAAAATTGCCCTCTAAAACGCCTACGATCTTACCCAAAGCGCCGTTCAACGAGCCCTGTATCGCCATAAAAATGCCTGCCGCTGCTGCCACACCCAAAAATAGCCAATTACTCATCCGAATATTGCTCCTCCTCTTTTGCACATCACAACTAGAGCCGCATATACCTGAGAAATTGCTATTTTCTCAATATATACAGCTCTAGTTTGCACAAGGAGAGAATAAAATACACTGCTCGTGTTATTTTTTTATTGCAATATCGTAGCCGGAGGCCTGTGTTGCGCCACTTTCCCGCACCTGCAGATTAGGCAAACCTACAGCCCCTCTTCGTTTGCCGCTTCTGGCTTTGATCGATTCAGCCTCTGCCACAGCCGGTGGCGCTACGACAGCTTCTTCTGTCTCCAGATCTACTATCGTTGCAACAGGGGGCGCAGCCGCAGCCGCAAACATCGGCGCTGCCTTGGGCGGCCCCTCCTTTGCTAAAGCTGCAACCTGCTTTTGAGATACTTCTGCTTCCATTTGTTCTTCTGTTTCATCGCTGCCAAATAGTTTTGGCAAAATTTCTGCGGCTGCCACAACCGCAGCAGCTGCCACAGCTGCCTCCGTGCCGGTCTTACCTTCAATTTTGTCCAAAGCAGATGCCGCTTCCGCTACCTTTTGCACGATACCGGCTACCGCGGCCGCTTCGCCCACCACAACCTCCAAGGTATCGGCAAAATCTCCTACCGTATCGCTAACTACCTCGGCGACATCGGCGATCACCTGCCCTACCGATTTGCTCTCTGTCTCAGCCGGCTCTTTTTCTTTCGGCTCCGCAAACGAAGCAGCCGCCCCAGCCAGGGGTGCAGCCTGCTCTACCACAGGTAGCGTCTGCACCGGCTCATCCACCACCGGAGTCGCCACCGCTGCCGCAGCCAGGCCGCTGTTGGGCGCCACCGCCTCTACAGCTTCAAATACAGGGGAGACAGCTGCGGCTTTCATCACTACAGGAGTGGGTTCCTGCGCCTGCCCCAATTCCTGCACCTGCACCGGCATCTGCTCCACACCCTGCTCCAGTTCCGGCTCTTGCTCTATTTTCTGCTCTTGCTCTATCTTCTGCTCTGGTTCC
>CAYOVS010000277.1:0-2615 GCA_964407445.1 uncultured Peptococcaceae bacterium | reverse complement strand
CAAACCGGCGGCTTCAAGGCTGAAACAGGCAACTTGACAGAGCCGGATTGGGGCAGCTTCGACTGCTGCCGGTAAATCAACTCCGGTTCTTCCGTCTCCTGCGTTGCTTTCACCTGCTGTTCCATAACCGAACGGTATTCTTCTGTTCGCTTCGGCTGATAGGTAAGCATGAGAGATAATTCCATTTCCAATGCTCTGGAGCCCACCATAAACCATTCCAGAGAACCCAAGGTAAGCGTGGCGTTATCCAGACAAATCGGTTGATCCGGCCCCTGCTCCTGCAGCTCAAAGGGCATGGTCAGTAAAGCTTGCCATTGCTTTCCGCTGCTGCCCATACATCCGTTATCGCCACAAGGATCATCGGTAAAAGAAATATAATCTATCAGCAAATCGGCTTCGCCCGCGCAATAGATCTTACCTCCGTCCTCACCAATTTGGTCGGCGCGGATATCCGCCCTGATTTCGTTGATCGCGCCAATCCCCGGCGATCCAGGAGGCAAAAATACCGTACGCAGTAACGGCATCAACATCTCGGCCATACGAAGCCCTCCCCAAGCCATTCTCTTTGCTAACCATATGCCTTTATCACCAAAATTATTCCCGGCAGATTTCCCTTCCGGCAAATCACCCTTGGCAAGGCAATGCATACAATAAAGCAAAAAAAGGAAGTGTCGTTATGCGTCAAGGCCGCTCTACTTATGTTTTTCCCGGCAGCAATACGCCTTTGGGCTTTCAGTCCTTTTATCGCCAGGGCTTACAGGGTTTGGAAACTGTTTTTATTCTCAAAGGCAGCCCCGGCTCAGGAAAATCTACACTAATGCGAAAAATCGGCACCTCAATGCTGGAAAGAGGCTACGATGTGGAGTTCTGGCAATGCTCCGGCGATAATGATTCTCTGGATGGCGTCATCATCAAAGCCCTGTCCGTGGCCATTGTGGATGGTACCGCACCTCACGGGGGAGTAACAAAAGTCACAAACCGCTGCCATCCCACGCCTGTTCCACCCTAAAACTTCCACACGATTCGGATAGGCTGCTGCCCGGTGATTTTATCCTTTTGGCCTACCTCAACCCGGTCGATGGTCAGCACCAACAATTCCCGGGGCATGGGCGATAAGGCCAGCAGCTTTTCCAGATATGCCGCCAAGCTTTCCTCCTGCGTATGCACCGCCGCTGTCAGCGCAGCCAACTGTTGTTGCAGCTCGTGCCACCGTTGCTCCCGGCATAGCTGCTCTTCCCGAAAATTGCGGCTCAGCAAGATAAACTGCTGCTCTGTCACAACACCGGCCAGTCGATCCAGATAAAGCGCCTGTAAAGCATCGGCGCACGTTTTCTTTTGCGCAGAGAGCGAGGACAGTTCCTTTTGCAGCAGCGCTGTTTGCGCTTGCGCCGATTTTTGCTTTGCTGCAAAGCGGGATATGTCCCCCAGCCGGTAATAGTTGCCAATCTGCGCTCGCAGCCGTGCTTCCACCAGCTGCATCAGCTGATCCAGCCGCACAGAGGGATGTGTGCAGCACAATTGCGCATCGCCACCGGCTGCTGCCATGCAGCGCAGATAAAAATGCTGCTGCGCCCCGCTGCCATTGGCGGTTTTCCGCATCGTCCTACCGCACTCCATGCATTTGACCAAGCCGGCCAAGGGATGAATCTGCCCGCTGGCACCGGTTTTGCTGCGGGTGCGCAAAAGCTGCTGCACCTTCTCAAAAGTCTCCCTATCAATAATGGCCTGATGGGTGCCTTCTACCCGAAACCAGTTTTCCTCTGCCACCGCCACCCGGCTTGTAGATTTGTAGCTCACCTTTTTTTTACGTCCCTGCACCATTGTCCCCGCATACATCTGGTTGCCCAGAATCCGGGAAACGGCAATCTTGCTCCAGCATCCGTTACCCTTTGACCTATCGCCGTTCTGGCAAATATCCCCCCTTTGCCGTTTATATGCGCTAGGACTGGCAATTCCGCGGATATTGAGCATCCTGGCAATCTGCTGTTTGCCCCAGCCTTCCAGATACCAGCCATAGATTTGACGCACTACTGCTGCCGCTTCTGCGTCAACCAGCAGCTTATGTTTATCTTCCTGGTCTTTGCGATACCCGTAAAGAGGAGAGCCGCCAATATACTGCCCCTGCCGCCGTTTATCGTCCAGCACCATGCGAATATTCTCGGACAGATCCTCCAAGTACCATTCATTGATCAAACCGTTAATCTGCCGCGCTTTCTTGTTGCCCTTGATATCCGTATCCACATTATCGGCCACAGCTACAAAACGAATCCCCCAAAGGGGAAACTTTCCATGGAGATAGCGCTCTACCAGCTCCATATCCCGGGTAAAGCGAGATTGGGTTTTGCATAGCACAACGGCAAAGCGGCCATTCTCCGCATCGGCCAGCATCCGCCGAAAATCCGGCCGCTGCGCATCCATACCGGAATAATCCTCGTCGCAATAGATATTGTAAATTTCCCAGCCCCGCTCTATGGCATATTGCACCAGCATGGATTTTTGATTCTGAATACTCTCCGATTCAAACTGTTTTTCCTCATCTTCTTTGCTTAATCTGCAATAAATGGCGCATAACAAGCTTGTCACACCTCCCAACCGGGGAGCTCGGCTTCTTTTGC
>CAYOVS010000276.1:1097-2619 GCA_964407445.1 uncultured Peptococcaceae bacterium | reverse complement strand
CGTAAAAATCTATTTATTTTTAAGTGAGAATATAGTACAATGGAGAAAATATAAATCAAGTTAGGAGTGTTGAGGATGAAACCGGATATGAGCAAATATACCCAGGCGCCTTTTCCGCAGGAAGCGGCAGATCAAGTGCGGGCAGCAATCAGCGGGGAAAGAATAAGCTGCGCGGATGCCAGAAAAGTGGCGGAAAAGCTGGGTTTGGAGTATGGTTTGGTGGGATATATTATTGACCAACTGGAAATTAAGATTGTGGATTGCGATTTGTGCTGTTTTAAATAATATTGAAACAGCGCAGAAATAAAAATACGGAATCCGGCGATGTGGAAGTCCGAAAACCGTATGGGGTACTTATTTTTGGGGGATAAGCCAGAAAAGTAAAATGAAAGCAAAAGAAAAGGCAATAGGGCAGTCATCCTTGAGCAAGAGGATGGCTGCCCTTTAACTTGGGGGGTATGGTGAAAAAAATAATGTGGGAAGCAAAGAAAGGTGCTTTGCTGTAATGAAACAGTGGGCTTTAGCTCTGTAGGTGAGGGGGCACCGTTAGCATAAAGCGACTTTGTTCCATTGACCACAGTATACAATATGCGGTCAATAGACATTTGCTTTTTCCTTGACCGTTTTTGTAATATCTTTTGATTCTTTTTGTAGGATCAGATAATATCACTTTGGAAGGCTACTGCTTTTCCTAAAATGCGGATATTGAGATGATCCTCCGCCCGGCAAATAATTGGTTTGACTTTGGGATTTTCTGCTTGCAGCTGGAGAATATCTCCGTGGCGGAAGACTCTTTTGAGGGTGGTTTCGTCCTCGATCAATACGGCGGCGATCTCGCCGTCTTCCACATCCTCCTGGGCACGGATAAAGACGATATCGCCGTTATGGATGCGGGCATTGATCATGCTATCCCCGCGCGCGCGGATGCAAAAATCGGCGCGGACGGCCACACCCGCTTCCACATAGCCCTCAAAGGTAGGCTCGCAGAGACTGAGCGGGCCGCAGGCGATCTCGCCCAGCATGGGAAAACGATGCTTGCTGATAGGGAGGATGTCTTCGTGATGGCCATAGGTATAGACAAAATTATCTTGCTGTTCCTGGTCATTATCAGGGTAGGGGTCTGTTTCGGGATAGGTGGCATCATCCCAGCCCATCAACTGGGCGGGGGTGGTATGGTAGATTTCCGCCAATTTGACAATTTTGTCTGATGGGATATTGGCAATCATCCCGCTTTCATAGCGTTGCAGGGTGGAGCGTTTGACGCCCAGACGATTTGCCGCTTCTTCCAGGGTGAGATCCAGTTCTTTGCGACGCGCTTTGAGGTTTTCTTTGATGCCCATAGTAACACCGCCTTTATTGAGATTGCCAATGGCAAAAAGAATAGATATATTCATTACACATTATATTTTAAAGTTGCGAAATATGCAACTGGAAATTTAATATGGTAATATTTACCATTTCTATCTTGACAAATTTCTTGTTTATCGGTATATTAGTTGCATAACAAGAAACAAACAAGTGA
>CAYOVS010000276.1:0-1087 GCA_964407445.1 uncultured Peptococcaceae bacterium | reverse complement strand
AACAAGTGAACGAACAAATAAACAAGGAGGGCTTTGCACATGGATATTAATGGGTTGAAGGGGATTATCAAAGGGAGAGGTATGACGCAGGCGGATGTGGCAAGGCGGTTGGGGATATCCTTGCGCACGTTTAACAGCAAAATCAACAAGGGCGTATTTGGAACGGATGAAATGGAAAGGATGATTGAAATTTTGCAAATGGAAGACCCGGGGCGAATTTTTTTTGGCAATGGAGTTGCGCAATAGGCTACAAGGGCAAAAATTTATGTGCGTGTTAAGAAACAAGGAGGGTGTATGTACAGATGTGAGGATTGCGGCAAGGAATTTTATACGCCAGCAACCTATCGGGTGAATCATGGGGACGCCAGGGAATGGGGGTTGCGGGAGCGGTATCGAGGGTGCCCTTTCTGCGGCGGGGGCTATTACGTGGAGGAGAGCTGCGCCGTTTGCGGCGAGCTGTTTGCGGCGGACGAGCTTTGCGCCGGGATTTGCGCCGTGTGCGGCGGGATGATTTTGCGGCAGTTGGCGGCGCTGGCGGATCAGGAATTTGCAGCGGCGGAGCGAGACTACATAAGGGAGATGATCGAGATATGAAGTATTTGAAATGGCGGGGTCATGCCAAGGACGTATTATACAATTATCCTGCAAACCGGGAGCTTTTGCAGCAACTGCGGGCGGATGTGCTATATGGACAGGGGCAAAACCGGGATGAATGCTACCGGCGGGGCGGGATCAGCAACCCTACCTATTGCAAGGCCGCCCAGCTTACCCAGGGGCGGCTGGAGCAAATGGGCAGGGAGGTGGCGGCGGTGGAAAACCTGCTACGCTCCTTTGACCTGGAGCGGCGGGACGACGCCAAAAAGCTGGCGATGGTGCAGATGCTTTATTTTCATTGTACCCACACCTTATACGGCGCTGCGGCGGTACTGGGCTTATCCGAAAGAACTTTGCTCCGTTGGAATCAAGATATTTTGACCAGAATTGCGCTGGAGCTGGGATGGGTATAGTGTCTGGGCAGCTTGGGGTTGGGCTGGGTGTGGGTAGATGGTGCGGGATGCGACGGCAGTCAGGGGGATGGATGGGTTTT
>CAYOVS010000275.1:0-2642 GCA_964407445.1 uncultured Peptococcaceae bacterium | reverse complement strand
CCGGAGCCAATAAATGGGGCAGGCTATTATAGTTGGTCATTTCTACCTTTTTAGGGTCGATCAACAAAAGCTTTACTTCGTTTGGTTTTGCTTTATATAATATACTGCAAATTATGGAATTGACACAAATACTTTTGCCGGAGCCGGTAGCACCGGCGATCAACAAGTGGGGCATTTTGGCCAAATCGCCAACAATGCTTTCCCCGCTGATATTTTTTCCCAAAGCAAAAGAGAGCTTGGCGGGGCTTTTTTTAAACTCCTCGCTTTCGATAATTTCCCGGAAATAGACCGTATCAATATCTTTGCGGGCAATTTCAATGCCGATGGCGCTTTTGCCGGGAATGGGCGCTTCGATCCGTACCCCCTGTGCCGCCAGGGAAAGGGCGATATCATCGGCAAGGCTGGTGATTCTAGCCACTTTGACGCCAGGTGCAGGCTGTAGCTCGTAGCGAGTGACCGCAGGCCCGGCCACCACCTGGGTAACGGTGGCTTTTACGCCAAAGCTTTCCAAGGTGGATTCCAAAACGCCAATAGAATCATTGAGCAATTGATTCATTTGCGGATTACGGCTTTTTTTGCCCTTGGCTACCAAATCCACCGGCGGCAGTTGATACTCTGCTGCCGCAGCCTGCTGCTGCGCCTGCAAGGCGGTGAGATCGGCTTCCGACGTACTTGCGGTGGGCGTAACGCGGGTCTCCTCCCCCTTGTCCATGCTGTCCTCAATGTCAGCAGTTTCTGCCGGAGTAAGTACTTCTGCTGGAGGAAACACGGCTCCTGTTGCCGCAAACTGCCGTTCCGTTGCTGTGTCCTTCTTCTTTTTGCCGGTTTTTACAGCTTCACCCGGCTGCATCGCCGCTAAAGCCGCCGCCTCCAACTCGCTGGCTGCGGCAGTAATATCCTGCAAAAACTCCCGGGAAAATCGGGTGACCGGCGGCGGTGGCACTACCGGGTTTTCCTGTTTTTCGCTAATTATCGGAGCCGGATCGTCATGGGTGATAATAAACGGGGTTTTCCGCACCGCATACGACTCTTCCCCAGGGGCGTTCTCTAAATGCGGCACTTCTTCCCGTTGTTTGCGTGCAGGTTTAGGGCTTTCCTCTTGTTTTTGCTCTCTGGAATAGGCAACTGTGCGAAACAAAGAGGCAAAAGCGCCGCCGATACTGCGGCAGACCCCGGCCAAAGAAGCTTCTAAAGAAAGAAGAATCCCAATCACGCAGCCAGTAATCAAAAGAACCATAGCGCCGATACTGCCAAAGGCTTTCAGCAGCAAAAAGCTAAGCAAAGCGCCGATTACGCCGCCCCCTTGTCCCACCGAAGCCTCTGTCAAATAGCGGCCAAAGGGCAGCAACTGCTGTTCTAGATTGAGAAAAGCCAGGATCGACCAGAACAACAGGCACAAACCTACATAACGAGCCGCAGCATTGATGCGATTGCGATCAATACACACCAAAATGCCGAACACCAGCATAAAGATGGGCAAGGCAACCGCGCCCTTTCCCGCCAAAAACCCCATTGCTTTCAGAAGGAACAGACCAACAGCACCTACAGCAGTGACCTCTGCTGTGGCCACATCCGGCGTAAGCAGATAGCTGATTAGCAAAAGAATGCCCAAGGCCAAAATCGCAATACCGATCAATTCTTTGTCGCGTGCCAGATTGGCATCACTGCTTTGCTTGCGCTTTTTCGCTGCGGCAGCAGACTTGCTACCGCCCTTGCTGCGCGACGAAGTTTTTCTGCCGCTGTTTTTTTTTGCCTCCGCCATAAACTCCTCCCAGGTTTTATTAATATCCAGAATCAGCACCTGTTATCGCGCAAAGCCGCCTGCTAAAAAAGCTGACTGACCATCACAATCAGGGCTACAGCCCAACAATAATAGGAAAAATAGCGCAGATTGGCTCTTTCCAACAGCTTAATAAAAATTCGAATAGCAAAATACCCGGAAACTGCCGCTACTGCCGCACCCAACAGGTAGGTCCATTGAAACGCCATCGCGCCGCCCTCCAACATTTCGGGCAACTCTGTCACTGCCGCGCCCAAAATCGCCGGAATGGAGAGTATAAAAGAGAACTTGGCGGCTTCGCTGCGCTTTAAGCCACACAGCAAGGCGCCGAAAATCGTGGAACCGGAGCGAGACAATCCAGGCGTAATGGCGCAGCCCTGAAAAAAGCCAATGGCCAACGCATGACCAAAGTTCATCTCCTCGATCATTTTGGTTCCATGAAAACGATCTGAAATAAGCAACAACACGCCGGTCAGCACCAAAGCAAAGGCCACCGCCAGCAACGAAGAAAACAAGCTGCTGAAGAAATCGTTGAGCAGTAACCCCATCAAACCGGTAGGAATGCAGGCTACCAGAAACAATGCAGTAATTTTGCGAAAGGGTCGTTTGAGAATCCCCCAAATATCGGGCCAAAATGCTACAAATACAGCAACCAAAGTTCCCAAATGTACAAAAATATCAAATGCAAGAGCATGATTCTCGATCCCCAGCAAAGACTGGGCTATCACCAAATGGCCGGAGCTGGAGACCGGCAAGAATTCGGTCAAGCCCTGCACTAATCCAAGCAAAATCGCTTTCCATGCGGAAATTAACAAACAAATCGCCTCCTAGGAAAATTCTTCTTCCATCATTATATTTTACT
>CAYOVS010000274.1:0-2648 GCA_964407445.1 uncultured Peptococcaceae bacterium | reverse complement strand
CTTGCTTTTTCTTTGCTCTTTTGCATTTACATTCTAATGCGGGTGCCCGGCGCCAAACGGCCATCCAAAAAATCAGCCGGATCGGTGCTCAGCACCGAAACAATTTCGCCTTGTCCATCCGCACCTCGCCGTACCAGCAGGCGCCTACCCAAATAGTCAATGCTGCGTAAGGCGGCCTGGGGGGTACCGGTTTCGGCAAAGATTTCCTGATCGGAAATAATGCTCCAGATCATCGTTTCTCCCCCTTTCGCCCGGGATTGGCCGGTCTCTTTTGCAGGGAAGTTCGTTTTTCGACAGGTTTTTCTTCCTTCCTGTCTTCAATCATTTGCCTAAGCTTGTTCATCGCCTGGGATAAGCCGCCAACCTCGTCGATCAGCCCGCAAGTGACTGCACCCTCGCCTACCACAACGGTGCCCACATCTCTGGCCAGTTCCCCTGTGGTCATCATCATATTCCGAAACTGGGCAACACTGACATGAGAATGTCCCACCACAAATTCGATAATCCGATCCTGCATTTTTTCCAGATAATCAAAGGATTGCTGCACCCCTACCACCATACCGGTTAAACGGATGGGATGAATAGTCATGGTGGCGGTAGCCGCGATAAAAGAATGCTCTGCCGCCACGGCAATGGGTACGCCGATCGAATGCCCGCCGCCCAAAACCAGCGAGACCGTAGGTTTGGACAAAGAAGCAATCATCTCGGCAATAGCCAAACCGGCCTCCACATCACCGCCGACGGTGTTGAGAATTACGATCAGTCCTTCGATTTCGGGACATTGTTCCACGGCTACCAATTGGGGAATGATATGCTCATATTTTGTGGCTTTGTTTTGCGGCGGCATAATTAAATGGCCTTCCACCTGACCGATAATGGTAATCACATGGATATTGCCCTGCATCACAGGAAGCCGCAGCTCCCCATAATCATTTAAATTTTCCGCCTGCGTATTGTTGTTCTGTTCGTTTTGCTCCTCCGGCGTAACATCGGGATTGATCTCGTTGACCAATTTAGCCCCAGCCGCCAGCAAACCGCAATGATCCGACACAACCGCCCCTCCTTAACGGACAGCGGCTTTACACCTCGTTAATGACGTCAAGAATAACCGGCCTTCTGCCGGTGCGTTCCAGAACGAACCTTCCCAAAACGCTGCGCAGCTGATTGCGCAAATCATAAAGATTACCGTCGGTGAGCCTTTGATCGGTGCAAAGCGCCGCCACTTTTTCTTTGGCTTCACCGATAATATGCTCATATTCCTTTTCAAATATGAATCCCCGGGAAATAATTTCCGGACCGACGATCAGATGCGGCTCTGTTTTCTTGGTGTAGACTAAATTAATAATTATCACGCCGCTTTCGGAAAGCTGACGCCGTTCTTTTAAAACAAAATTGCCAACATCTCCCACGCCCAAACCGTCGATCAGTACTTGTCCGCTGGTAACCGTGCCGTTGATCCGGCATTGGCGGCGGCCAACCTCTAAAACCTGACCGTTCTCCATAACAAAGGTGTGGTCTTTGGGCACACCCAGCAATTGCGCCAATAAGGTGTGCTTGTACAGCATCCGGTATTCGCCGTGCATGGGCAAAAAGAACTTGGGTTTCACCATGTTGAGCAATATTTTCAGCTCTTCCTTGGAGCCGTGACCAGAAACATGGATCCCTTCGCTGCGTTCATGAATCACCGTTGCGCCCAGGCGGAACAAATTATCCACCGTGCGCGCCACCGTACGTTCATTGCCGGGGATGGGGTTTGCAGAAATAATCACTAAATCGCCGGGAATAATATGCACCTGCCGATGCTCGCCCGAGCTCATTCTGGTCAAGCCGGACAACGGTTCCCCCTGAGAACCGGTGGTTAAGATCAGCACCTTATTGGCAGGCAGACTGCTAATCTTGTCCACTTCTATCAAAATATTATCCGGAATTTTTAAATATCCCAGTTCTTTGGCAATCGCACAAACATTTTGCATCCCCCGGCCAACAATCACCACCTTGCGACCAGATTTTTCTGCCGCCCACAAGGCCTGCTGAATGCGATGCACATTGGAAGCAAAGCTGGTAAGAATGATCCGCCCGGTGGCATTGTAAAACAGCTTGTCAAAGGTATAGCCCACTGTGCGTTCGCTGCCGGTATAGCCTTCCCGCTCCACATTGGTGCTGTCGGCCATTAGCAGCAGTACCCCTTTTTCACCCAAAGCCGTAATTCGGCCAAAATCCATCAATTGTCCATCGATCGGCGACATATCCATTTTAAAATCGCTGATCATCATAATCACGCCCAGCGGGGTGTGGATGGCAATGCCCATAGAATCGGGAATACTGTGGGTGATCCGGAAAAATTCCACCTTAAACGGTCCAATATTTACGGTTTCACGGGGGGCAACCTGACGCAAATCGGCTTCGATCCGATGCTCATTCAGTTTTCCCTTGAGTAAGCCCAAGGTCAGACGGGAGCTATAAACCGGCGCGTCGATATCCTTAAGCAAATAAGGCATGGCGCCAATATGATCCTCATGTCCGTGAGTGAGCAAAAAGGCCAAAACATGTTCCCTATGCTCGATCAGGTAGCTGTAATCGGGGATCACCAGATCAATTCCCAACATGCCGTCGGTAGGAAACATGACGCCGCCATCCACTACCAGAAT
>CAYOVS010000273.1:0-2653 GCA_964407445.1 uncultured Peptococcaceae bacterium | reverse complement strand
CGCTCTTCGGCGCAAGGTTGCTGCCGATAACGGCATTGATGAAATGCAGGTTCTGTTCGGCAACGGCGCCGACAACGTCTTATTGATGCTGGCAGAAACTTTCCTCAACGAAGGCGACGAAATGATCGTTGGCAGCCCCCATTTCTTTGTTTACGGTTCCGTAGTACAGATGGTCGGCGGCAAACTGACTACCGCACCGTTAAAAAATTATACTGTTGATTTGGACGCTATCAAAGCTGCCATTACCCCCAAAACCAAACTGGTGATGATCTGCAACCCCAATAATCCTACCGGCACAATCGTAACCGAAGCCGATGTAAAGGCCTTTATGAAGGATGTTCCGGATCATTGCATCGTAGTTTTTGACGAAGCTTATGCGGAGTTTGTGGATTCTACAGAGTATCCCAACTCCTTACAATATGTAAAAGCTGGCAAAAAGGTTCTGGTCATTCGCACTCTATCCAAGATTTTCGGTATGGCCGGTTGCCGTATCGGTTATATTATGGGGCCAGAATATTTAGTAGAACTGATGCGCCGCGTTGTAGAGTATTTTGCGGTAAACCGCTTAGCGCAAGAAGGTGCATTAGCAGCAATGAACGATACCGAATTTTTGAAAGCCACCTTGGCGGTGAACAAAGAAGGTAAAGAATATTTGACCAAAGAATTCACCGCCTTTGGCTTCACCTGCCAACCTTCTCATACCAATTTTATCTTTGTGGATATGCATCAGGACGCCAAAGCAATCGCCGGACAACTGCGGAAACAAGGCCTGTTGATTGCCACCGGTGGTGGATGGAATTGCCCCACCTGCGCCAGAATTAGTATTGGTACCATGGACATGAACAAAAAACTGGTTGCAGCACTCAAAGCAATTTTAGCGTAATTACGATTATTGACCATTAAGTTTATATAAACAAAATGCAGGCTTGCGAAAGAACAAGCCTGCTTTTTGTTTATATAATGGCAATATCTGAAATTAGAAAATCAAAGGAACATTAAGGTCAAGAACGGCACATATGTAGTCAGCAATAATGCTACCACCATAGCCAAAATCATCCACTTGATGTATGGTAGCATCACCTCCATCTTGATCCTGGCAACAGCAGAAGCGACAAACAGATTGGGGCCGTAAGGCGGCGTGACAAACCCAATAGCCAAGTTAGCTACGATTACAACACCAAAAGTAATGGGATCCATGCCCAACTGCGTAACAACCGGCAACAGAACCGGGGTAAGCACAATGATCGCCGGGATAATATCTAACAGGCAACCAACCAGCAAAAGAAATGCATTAATAATCAGCAGTAATACAATGGTATTATCAGTAAGCCCCAACAAAGCACCGGCAATTTTACCGGGAACCCGAGCTAAACTGAGATAATTTGCAAAGGCCATGGACAAACCGATCATAAACATACACTGACCATTGATTACCATAGTATCAAACAGTGTCTTATATAACACCTTGAAGTTTAGTTCCTTATAAACAAAGGTACCGATAATAAAGCAATATACAACCGCAACCACAGCAGCTTCCGTAGGCGTAAACACCCCGGAATAAATACCGCCAAGAATAATCACCGGCGCCAATAAAGCCCAGAAGGAATCGATAAACGATTTGCCAATTTTGCGCAAAGAGGGCTTTTCGCCGTTACCAACCCAGCCGTGCTTTTTCGCCATAATATAAGAAACAACCATCAAAGCGATACCGAACAAAACACCGGGTATTATTCCGGCCAGGAACAGATCACCGATGGATTTTTGAGCGACTACGCCATAAATCACCAACGGAATGCTGGGTGGAATCAATATACCAATAGTACCTGCCGATGCCGCCAAGCCAGCGCTAAAACCACGGCTATACTTGCGTTTTTCCATCTCAGGAATAACAAAACCGCCAATGGCAGAAGTAGTTGCCACAGCAGATCCTGAAATAGCCGCAAAAATCATGCAGGCGAAAGTGGTAGCCATCGCCAAACCGCCGGTCACAAAACCAATAATCGTGTTGGCGAAATCCATAATCCGTTTGGCAACACCACCATTGGACATCAGATTACCAGCTAAAATGAAAAATGGTACCGCCATTAACGGAAAGGAATTGACGCCAACAAAACATTGCTGCGCTATAATGACCAAGGGTGTACTAGTATAAAGGAAAAAGCAAGCTAAGGTACTCACGCCAATTGCAATACCGATCGGCACCCCAATAAAAATCAGAACAATTAAAAGCACAAACAACATTGCTGCTTCCATAAGCTATTGCACCTCCCCTGGAAGTTCTTGCGGATTTGGATTTTCCGCACCCGGTTCCGGAGCAGATGTAGGTTGCTCTAAGCCTAGCAGCAGCCGGAAGTTTTTATATAGTATCGGCAATAACCGCAAGCCCATGGCGGCACAGCCAAAGGGAATCGATATATATACATATCCCATAGGGATTCGCATTGCCGGAGACAGTGTATTGTTAGCCAATACAGAACAGATCCAACCAATAGAACTATATACAATAAAAAAGCAAAATAGGGCCCACACTAAATTTGAAAGTATTTCCGCAACATAGACCAGTTTACCCTTTAATATGCGGAAAATCATTTCAACCCGAATATGCACACCTTCTCTAACCGCGATACTAGCACCCAACCAAATCTGTCCGACA
>CAYOVS010000272.1:0-2655 GCA_964407445.1 uncultured Peptococcaceae bacterium | reverse complement strand
AAAAAATGTATCACCAAAATATACTATAGAAGACAGCATAAAATTGCTGTTTTCCCCCAGAAGAAGGTGGGCTTATGACTAGAAAGCTTTTTTTGAACGGTATTTTGATCGATGGCAACGGCGGCGCGCCAATTATCGGTAGCGGGATGCTGGTGGAGGATAATATCATCAAAGCTGTTGGCAGAGCAGCCGATTTCACCAGCCCTGATGCAGATGTGGAACTGATCGATTGTCAGGGAAAAACGCTGATGCCCGGGTTGATTAACGGCCATGTGCATGTTTTTATGGAACCGTATACTTGGGAACGGCAAGCCTTTATGCAGGAACCTTTGTCCAGCTTATGTGTGGATATTATGGACAATCTGCAAAAAACGCTTCGCTCCGGCGTGACGTATGTGCGAGATCTGGGCGGTTATATGGATCTGGATCTGCAATTCCGGGATTATATTGACGATGGGCGGGTTGCTGGCCCTAATATGATCTGCGCCCGTCATCCGCTGACGATTACCGGTGGTCATGGTCGGGATTTTGGTCTGGAGTGTGATGGCGCTACCGCTTTTGTGAAAGGCGTCAGAGAACAGATCCGGGAAGGCGCCGATTTGATTAAGCTGATGGTCACTGCCGGTTACAGCAGGCCGAAGATGAAGGTAAACCATAATATTGTGGCGGATACCATTTATATGACGCCGGAAGAGATTCGGGCAGCCTGTGATGAAGCACACAAAATGGGCAAAATGGTTGCGGCGCACTGCTGTGGCTTTACCGGGGTGTATCATGCGGTGCTGAACGGTGTTGACACCATTGAGCATGGCCAGTTCCGCGATACCACTTTGCCGGAAGTGCCGGGACTGATTGAAGAAATGGTCAAAAGAGGAACCTGGCTGGTACCCACTCTGGCTGCCTATTTCAAGGAATATGATCGGGCTGAGGTGGAACAAAACTATAAAGCCGTGGTGGAGACCTTCCGTATTTGCCATCAGGCCGGGGTGAAAATTGCCATGGGTACGGATGCTGGCGTTCCTTGGGTGGGGCACGATAAAACCGCCATGGAAGTGGAGCATATGTCCCTTTACGGCATGACCAATATGGAAGCCTTGGTTGCATCTACCAAAAACGTTGCCGAGATGATGGGAATATTGGATAGCTACGGCACCTTGACTGCCGGTAAGAATGCTGATTTCCTCATTTTGGATAAAAATCCTCTGGAGGATATCACTGCTTTGCAAAATGATTTGTGCGCAGTATATAAAAACGGTCTTTTGGTTTAAAGCAGCAGCATGCAAGAACAGTAGGCCGGATAAAAATGGCCGTCGAGGGAGCCGATCCAGGGATCGACTCCCTCTTACTGTTATTTTTTGTGTCAAAAGTTCTGTTGGTCTTCGGTGATTTTTGTCGTATGGAATTTTAATTAATAACTGTGGTGAGATTGTGGGATACTACATTGTCTTTGTATTTTAAGGATGCTATACTTTATATCATATAATATTATAATAGAAAAGATATTGCAGTATGGCAAAATAGCCAAAATAATTACAAGTTTTAGCGGCAATACTGTTGGTTTTTTATAAGCCAATTTGCTATAGTTAAATTTATATCATCATGATTTGGGGGTGTTTGCGTGCAGGCTGTCATCATTGGTAACAGCGCAGCCGGTTTGTCGGCTGCGAAAGCTTTTCGAAAATATGATCGGGAAAGCTCTTTGGTAATGATCTCAAAAGAGGGAAGAGTGCCCTATTCCCGTGTTTTACTTCCGTATGTGCTGCGGGGAAAATTGACCCGTGAAAAAATGTTTATTCGAGAGGAAAACTACTATCAGCAGAATCAGATTGATTTTATTGAGGGAGAAGTTACCTCGTTAAATGCCGCTGCTCATCAATTGCTGCTGAAGGACGGTTCTGTGGTAGACTTCGATAAGCTGTTGATTGCTACCGGTTCTTATGCGGTATCGCCTCCTATCCCCGGTTTGGATAGCCCGGGCGTTTATCATATGTGGACAAAAGCCGATTTGGATCAGCTTTTGCCGTTGTTTGCCACCAAAAAAAAGGTTGTTGTCCTAGGCTCCGGCTTTATTGCCCTGCAAGCCGCCTGGTCTGCCTATAACCGGGGGCTGGCGGTAGAGGTGGTGGAGATTGCCGAGCGGATCATGCCCAATGTTTTGGATAAAAAAGGCGGCGATTTGATTGTTGCACAGTTGGCCAAGTTAGGCATCAAGCTGCATACCTCCACAGTGACCCAAAAGGTGGAACAGCTTGCCGATGGCCGGCTGCAGATCAGTTTAAAGGATCAGGAGCCCATCCTCACCGATTTTATGATCGTCGGCACAGGCGTGCGCAGCAATATCGGCTTTCTGGCCGATTCCGGGGTGGAAACGGAACGTGCTGTCCCGGTAAATGAACGGATGCAGACCAATATCCCGGATATTTATGCGGCGGGAGACGTGGCCGCCGGGCCCACGGCCTTTGGCGACGCCCATCTGACCCATGCGCTGTGGCCCACCGCGGTGGAAATGGGCGAGGTTGCCGGAGCAAACATGGCAGGCGAGGATACGACATACAGCGGCAGTCTCAATATGAACGTGACCCAGATGTTCAATTTAACCGTAGCCTCCATGGGGATGTTCAATGATGATCAGATTGACGATTCCTATACTTTTGA
>CAYOVS010000271.1:0-2682 GCA_964407445.1 uncultured Peptococcaceae bacterium | reverse complement strand
ACAAGAGAAGAAGGCCTTTCGCCTCTGCCAGGAAATAATTACAGCCAACACGCTGGATATGAAGCTGGTGGAGGTGGGATATACCTTTGATCACAATAAGATTTTGTTCTACTTTACCGCCGACGGACGGGTGGATTTTCGGGAGCTGGTTAAGGATCTGGCTTCCGTATTCCGTACCAGAATAGAGCTGCGGCAAATTGGCGTTCGTGACGAGGCCAAGACCATTGGCGGTATCGGTTCCTGCGGCAGAGTGCTGTGTTGCCATAGTGTTTTAGGCGATTTTCAGCCGGTATCCATTAAAATGGCCAAAAAGCAAAATCTGTCTTTGAATCCTGCAAAAATTTCCGGCGTTTGCGGTCGTTTGATGTGTTGCTTAAAATTTGAAAACTACGACGAATGTCCTTGCAAAAATAAGCCGGTATATGAAATCCCCCCGGAAGACGATGAAATTATAATCGAGGACGAGGAGTAAGAAGGTTATGACGTTGCAACAAGAGTTGGAGGATTGGCGCAAAAGACTGAATGATTTGCTGGAGGAAGGCGATCAGCTTCATGAGCGGGCAGCCGATCTGGAAAAGCAAAATGCTTTATTGGAGGAAAGATTGGTCAACGGCGAATATCAAACCGGCGGTTTTGAGGCACTGACTAAAATATATGACGACGGATATCATATCTGTCCCGCCAATTTTGGCAGGCGGCGGGAAGAAGAATGCTTGTTTTGTTTGACTTTCTTACTGCATAAAGGAAAGAAAGATGTTTGATTCTACGAAAGAACGAATTGACGATTTATGTCGCGGGGGGCTGAGGATCATCCAAAATCCTTCAGCCCCCTGTTTTGCTGTTGACGCCATCCTTTTGGCAGATTTTGTACAAATGAAACCCTCTGCGCAAATCATTGATTTGGGAACCGGCTCTGGGGTGATTCCCTTGCTGCTTTGGGCCAAGGAACACTCTTGCCGGGTGCAGGGTTTGGAATTAATGCCGCAAATGGCGGATATGGCAGCTCGTAGCGTGGCTCTGAACGGTCTGGAATCTGCTATCCAGATCATCCAGGGGGATATTTGCCTGGCGGAGCGCTATTTTGCCAAGGGCGCGGCGGATATTGTTACGGCCAACCCGCCCTATTATCTGCCCGGCTGCGGCAAGGTCAGCGATGATCCTTTGTTTGCGGCAGCTCGCAGTGAAGTGGCTTGCAATCTGGAACAGGTATTAACGGCCGCGTCTGCCCTGTTGAAGCCACTGGGCAGCTTCTACGGCGTGCTGCGAGGAATCCGGCTGACGGATATGCTGTGGGGCTTGCGGCAGCAGCATCTGGAACCCAGTCTGCTGCGGATGGTGCAGCCCAATGCGGCGGCAGACGCCAATTTGTTTTTGGTGGAAGCCAAAAAAGGCTGCCGCCGGGAGCTGCGGATCCTGCCGCCTTTGGTCGTTTACCGGCAGCCGGGGGTGTATGGCGAGGAAATGATGGCAATTTATCAAGGCCGGTCAGGCTGCTCATAAACTGTGCCATACGGTGTTGTCGATGCTACGGATGGCGCAAATGACCTTTTTCTACCTTATCCGGCTTGTTTCTGAACAGTTTGTCCAGTTTGTTTTTGATAATGTGAGGTGTAACGAATGAGCGGTACTTTGTATTTGGTGGCTACCCCTATTGGCAATCTGGAGGATATCAGCGCCAGAGCGTTGCGTATTTTGGGAGAGGTGGATGTGATCGCCGCAGAGGATACCCGGGTTAGCAGGGGGTTGCTGAACCATTTTGCAATCAAAAAACCGCTGATCAGCTATTATGAGCAAAACAAGCTTTTTCGCCAGCAGGAGCTGCTGGCACGTTTGGAGGCAGGCCAAAATATCGCGTTGATCAGCGATGCCGGGATGCCGGCCATCAGCGACCCGGGTGTGGATATTGCAGCAGCCGCCATGGATGCCGGGTTTGCGGTGGTTGCGATCCCCGGTGCTTGCGCCTTGATCACCGCTTTGGTCATCAGCGGTATGGATACCACCCGTTTTGTCTTTGAGGGTTTTTTGCCCCGGGAAAAGCGGGAGCGGCGGCAACGGCTGGCCCAATTGGCAGGGGAGACGCGCACCCTGCTGTTTTACGAGGCGCCTCACCGTTTGGTAGCAGTTTTGGCGGATTTCGCGGAGGCTTTTGGCGGGGAGCGCAAAATTGCTTTGGCCAGAGAACTGACCAAGCTGCATGAACAATGTTTGCGGCTGACCCTGGCCGAAGCCATCACCTATTATCAGCAAAATCAACCTCGGGGCGAATTTGTGCTGGTGGTAGCTGGCGCTGCTCCTGTGGTTACGGCCGCGCCGGCAACAGCCCAGCTAACGGAGGAGCTAAACGCATTGCTGGCGCAGGGCAACAGCCGCAAGCAAGCGGCCAAAGAGCTTGCTTGCCGCTATCAATTGCCGGTAAAAGCCATGTATGCGCTGGGGTTAAAAGAACAAGAGGAAGAGTAACGCCGGATTTGCGGAATGGTTTGCGGCGCAGCAACCTTTTGGTTACGGTGTGATCAAGTGATAGGGTGACTTAAATGGAACAGAAGCAGAAGAAAATAGAGAACCCAAAGGTACCGGCGGAGCTTGCGTTCTGCAGTGATTTGCTGCCGCTGCTGGAATGGGCGCAAGCGGAAGAAGCGGATATTCGTGGGTATCAGATCAAGGGTGCAGTCCTGGATGGCC
>CAYOVS010000270.1:0-2690 GCA_964407445.1 uncultured Peptococcaceae bacterium | reverse complement strand
CCCGGCTCACCCAGATTTTTGAGCAAACGGCCGCCCTATGCGACAATGCCAAGGAGGCCGCCAACTGGCTGGTAGGCGAAGGCTTGGCACTGGCCAAAAAGAACGCCACCGCCGTGGACGATATCAGCCTGGATCCCGCCAAGCTGGCCTATCTGATCCGTCTGGTGGCCGATAACACCCTCACCCGCGCCAATGGCAAACGGCTCTTTGCCGCCATTTTTGCTGAGGATGTGGATCCGGATACCTATATCCGCGACAATCAACTGGATGCTGCGGTGGATAACGACGCGCTCACCGACCTGCTGCGGCAGATTGTGGCCGACAATCCCAAATCCGTAGCCGATTATCAGGCAGGCAAAACCAAGGCGCTGGATTTCCTCTTTGGCCAAGCCATGCGCACCCTCAAGGGCGCAGGCGATCCCGGGGAGATTCGCCGGATCTTAGGCCAGCTACTGCAATAAGCTTTTGCCCAAACTGCTTTCGCCTGCCGGACTATCCCAAAACGGCGCCACAGGCCGGTTTTCCACCAATTGCTTAATGACTAGGCAGGCGAAAGCTATCCAACAGATCATCCTGCGGCAAGGGCAGCCCCAGCACCCAAAAGAGAATTTCCAGCTTATCGATCAAAGAAAAAATGATCAGATCCAGATTGGCCGAGGGCACGGTCAACGGATAGTTTTTTTCTTCTATGGCCAAGGCAAGCTGCTCCTTGTAAATCTCCAATCTTTCCGCAATTTCTACTTCGCTGCGCAATGGTTTGCCCTCCTCCGCCGGGTGGGAAGTTTTTGGCCATCCGGTTCTATATTGCAGGATATTAAGGAAAGCCGCGTTTGGCTCCGATTGGGGCAAAATTATATTTTTCCACCAGCGGCAAGAGGCAAGCTGCAAAAAAAAGCTTGCTAAATAGCTTGATTTCTGATATACTAATCAAGCACGCAAAAATCGGCGTTTACTGGCTACTAAAGGCCAGCACAGATAAAGGCAGTGCCAAAAGGAGGTGCCCCATGGCTAAATGTGAAGTATGCGGCAAAACCGTTCGTTCTGGTATGAACGTCAGCCACTCCCATATCCGCACCAAGCGGCAGTGGAAGCCCAACCTGCAAACCGTTCGCGCCATTGTAGACGGCTCGCCCAAGAAGGTCACCGCTTGCACTCGCTGCCTGCGTTCCGGCAAGGTTCAACGAGCCAACTAAGCTTTGACCAAAACCATCAAAAACACCGCCCGACGACTTTGTCTGGCGGCGTTTTTTATAAACGCACGCCAACTTACCTATTCCCTGCGCCACCGGGCGTTTTGGACAGGGTCGCGGCAAGGCGCTATTTTAGATATAAGGAGAATCATCATGACAAAAATCAGCATGACCACTCCCCTGGTGGAAATGGACGGCGACGAAATGACCAGGATCCTCTGGCAAATGATCAAAGAGCAGCTTCTTTTGCCCTTTGTGGATTTAAAAACCGAGTATTACGATCTGGGATTGCCCCATCGGGATGAAACCGGCGATCAAGTAACGGTAGATGCGGCCAATGCCATCAAAAAATACGGTGTTGGCGTCAAATGCGCCACCATCACCCCCAATGCCCAGCGGATGACAGAATACCATCTGCACCAAATGTGGAAAAGCCCCAACGGCACCCTCCGGGCCATGCTGGATGGCACCGTCTTTCGGGCGCCGATCATTGTCAAGGGGATCAGCCCCATGGTCAAAAGCTGGAAAAAGCCCATTACCATTGCCCGCCACGCCTACGGCGATGTGTATCGCAGCGTGGAAATGGTCACCACCCAGGCCGGATTAGCCGAGCTGGTATTCACCGGCGAGGACGGCACGATCCAGCGGGAAACCATCGCCCAGCTCAAGCAGGGAGATATCATCCAGGGGATGCACAACAAGCAGGCTTCTATCCGCTCCTTTGCCCACGCCTGCTTCCAATACGCGCTGGCAACGGGACAGGATCTATGGTTCTCCACCAAGGATACCATCTCCAAGCAATATGACGGCCTGTTTAAAGAGATTTTTGAGCAAATCTACCAACAGGAGTATGCCGCTGCTTTCGAAAAAGCGGGCATCACCTATTTCTATACCCTGATCGACGACGCGGTGGCCAGAGTGATCCGCTCGGAAGGCGGCTATATCTGGGCCTGCAAGAACTACGACGGCGATGTGATGAGCGACATGGTCTCCACCGCCTTTGGCTCTTTGGCGATGATGACCAGCGTATTGGTAAGCCCCGAGGGCAATTTTGAGTACGAAGCCGCCCATGGCACCGTAACCCGCCACTATTACAAGCATTTGCAGGGCGAGGAAACCTCTACCAACCCGGTAGCCACCATCTTTGCCTGGAGCGGCGCACTGCGCAAAAGAGGCGAGCTGGATCAGCTGCCTGCGCTGGCCGCCTTTGCCGATCGTCTGGAGCAGGCCACCGTGGCCACCGTGGAAAGCGGCGTGGTCACCAAAGATCTGGCAGGGCTGCTGGAAGGCGTTGCCGTAAAGCCGGTGAACACCGCCCAGTTTATCGCCGCCATTGGGGAAAAGCTATAAGCACATCTTCTCCCCGATTGTACAATCCTAAAAAAGCAAGAAAATTTTTAAATTTTTCTTGCTTTTTTAGGAAACTTATGCTATCATTATTTGTGCTACGGCGCCATAGCCAAGTGGTAAGGCAGAGGACTGCAAATCCTTTACCCCCAG
>CAYOVS010000269.1:0-2692 GCA_964407445.1 uncultured Peptococcaceae bacterium | reverse complement strand
TTGATCTGCTCAAGCTGCTGGCCTATATCCCCTTTTGCCTGATTTTGGGCATGGTCTTGCGCAATCCGCTGATTCGTCTGAATGAGTTTTTTGAAGACCGCCTGGATGATACCGGCTTGATGTAACTCTTTGATGCAAACGCCCTCAAAAAAACTGCGATTGATTTTCTGGACGGCTCCAAACGGCACGGAGCATCTCAAGACCAATCGCAGTTTTTTCTAGTATTGGAAATACCAATCTTATTGCTTTTCGTCAAATAAGCGGCTTACGGAAAGATTTTCGTGAATCCGGATCATGGCTTCTCCCAGTAAGGAGGCTACGGATAAAATTTTGATCTTGCTGCAATAGCCCTGCCGTTCATAATTGATCGGAATGGTGTTTGTGGTTAAGACTTCGGTGATCACCGAGTGTTCCAATCTTTCCATCGCAGGCGGAGAAAACACCGAATGGGTGCAACAAGCGTAGATCTCCTCTGCTCCCATATTGCGCAACACCTGCGCGCCTTTGGTGATGGTACCGGCAGTATCGATCATGTCGTCCACCATGATGACGTTTTTGCCCTTGATATCGCCGATCACATGCATAATTTCCGCTTTGTTGGCTTCTTCTCTTTTTTTATCAATGATTGCAATATCTACTCCCAACCGATTGGCCATATTGCGCGCTCTGGTCACACCACCCACATCGGGGCTGACCACTACCAGATTTTTCGTATCCAGATTGCGATAATATTCCGCCAGCAAAGGCACGCCGGGCAAATGGTCTACGGGAATATCAAAGAAACCTTGAATAGCGCTGGCATGTAAATCCATGGTGATGATTCGATCTGCGCCGGAAGCGGTAATCAGATTGGCTACCAGCTTGGCGGAAATCGGATCTCTGGCCTTTGTTTTCCGTTCCTGACGGGCATAACCGTAATATGGTACCACCGCGGTAATCCGTTGGGCGGAAGCCCGGCGCATTGCATCGATCATGATCAACAATTCCATCAAATTGTCGTTTACCGGCGCACAAGTGGGCTGGACGATAAAAACGTCTGCACCACGAACACTTTCGCCTATCTCAATGGCAATTTCTCCGTCTGCAAAGGTTTTCACCTTGGCCAAACCTACAGAAATCCCTAAATACTCGGCTATTTCCTCTGCCAAAGGGAAATTGGCATTGGCGGAAAACAATTTTAACTTTCGGCTGTTCATAGAATCGCTCCTTATGCTTTTTGGTTCGTGCCGCTGGAATGGGCGCGGAAGACGCTTGACCTCAACTATTATTTTTCTCCGTTTTCTGCTTTTTACCTGCCCAGTTTTCAATATTACTCTGCTTGGCTCTGGCAATAGCCAAAGCATCGTCCGGCACATCCATATTGATGGTGCTTCCCGCAGCCACCGTGCAATTACGCCCGATCTTTACCGGCGCGATAAAATTGGTATTGCTGCCGATAAAAGCACCATCGCCAATTTCTGTTTTATACTTATGCACCCCATCGTAATTGCAGGTAATGGAGCCGCAACCGATATTGATATTTTGCCCCAGCTCCGCATCGCCGATATAGCTTAAATGGGGCACCTTGCTGCCATCACCGATAACGCTTTTTTTGATCTCCACAAAATGACCGGCTTTTACTCTGTTCCCCAGCTGTGTCCCGGGACGCAAATAGGCGAATGGCCCTACCGCGCAAGCATCCCCTACCTGGCTGTCGACAATTTTTACCATAGGACCGATTTGACAATTTGCACCGATTTGACTTTTGCCGCTGATCTGCACCTGCGGTTCGATCACCGTATCCCGACCAATTTGCACATCCTGATCGATATAAGCGGTTTCGGGATCAACGATGGTCACACCAGAAAGCATTAGCTGACGATTTTTGCGTTGCCGCAACACTTTGGCGGCTTGCGCCAACTGCACCCGATCATTGACGCCGCTGATTTCCAAGGGATCCGAACAGAGAAAAGCGTTTACCGTATGCCCCAACGCTTTGATCGCAGCGACCGCGTCCGTAAGATAATATTCGCCTTGGTTATTATTGGCCTGCAAACTGCCGATCACCTGTTCCAGCGCTTTTCTGTCAAAGCAGTATACACCGCTATTGATTTCGTTGATTTGCAACTCTTGGGGCGCAGCATCCTTCGCCTCAACAATTTTGCTTACTTCTTCATTCCCATCACGGATAATCCGGCCATAAGCACCGGGATGCTCCAGCTTTGTCGTCATTATGGTACAAGCTGCCTTGCTATCGGCAAAATACTGCTTCAAGGCGCTTAAGGTTTGCCCGGTAAGCAAAGGCGTATCGCCGCATAAAACCAGCAGGGAGGTGATCTCCGGCGCCAAACAGGGCAATGCCTGCATCACCGCGTGGCCAGTGCCAAGTTGTGGCTCTTGCAGCGCATATGCGCAACGCTGGCCAAAAAATTGCCGCACCTGCTCCGCACCGTTGCCGATTACCGCTACCTGCCGGGAAACCCCTGCTTGCTGCGCTGCATCCAACACATATTCCAACATCGGTTTGCCTAACAAGGTATGCAATACCTTTGGCGTATCGCTTACCATGCGGGTGCCCTTCCCTGCCGCCAAAACAACCGCCGCCATAAAAGTCATAGAGTTCCCTCCAGAAAATCATTAAAAGTGATAAACAAAAGCTATTATACCATAGCCGCAAGCGGCTATGCCTCCGTTGCTACGCAACAGTCGGGTA
>CAYOVS010000268.1:0-2710 GCA_964407445.1 uncultured Peptococcaceae bacterium | reverse complement strand
AAAAGAAATTCGAAGGGATTACCGCCCTGCGGGATGAAAGCGACAAAGAGGGAATGCGGATCGTCATTGAGGTCAAAAAAGAGGCCAATGCCTCGGTTTTGCTCAATCAGCTCTACAAGCATACCCAATTACAAACCACCTTTGGCGTGATTATGCTGGCTTTGGTGGATGGACAACCCAAGGTGCTTACCCTCAAGGAAATGATGGAGGCGTACATCAAGCATCAAAAAGAGGTCATCGTCCGCCGCTCCCGTTTTGATTTGGCTAAGGCGCAGGATCGGGCCCATATCGTCGAGGGGTTGCGCATCGCTTTGGATTATATCGACGAGGTGATTGCCACCATTCGCGCATCCCACGACAATGCCAAAGAAAGATTGATGGAGCGCTTCAATCTTTCTGAGCGGCAGGCACAGGCAATTTTAGAAAAGCGTTTGCGGGCCTTGCAGGGGATGGAACGGGATAAGCTGGATGCGGAATACAAAGAGCTGATTAAGACGATTGCCTATCTAACCGAGGTTTTGGGCAACGAAAAGCTGGTGATGTATATTATCAAGGACGAGCTGGCTACCTTGCGGGAAAAGCACGGCGATCACCGCCGCACGATTATCACCAGAGACGACAGCGAGCTGACCACGGAAGATTTGATTGCCGAGGAAGATATGGTAATCACCATCACCAACAGCGGCTACATCAAACGGCTTTCCACCAATACCTATCGGCAGCAGCGCCGGGGCGGTCGCGGTGTTACCGCCATGACTACCAAGCAAGAGGATTTTGTGGAACAGCTCTTTATCACCACCACCCACCATTATTTGATGGTGTTCACCAAAAAAGGCCGGGTGTACCGCTTGAAGGTGCATGAGATTCCCGAGGCGGGACGGCAGGCCAAGGGTACGGCCATTGTCAACCTGCTTTCGCTGACCGGCGAAGATGTGGTGACGGCGGTAATCCCGGTGCGGGAATTCTCAGCCGACCAGTATCTGTTTATGGCCACCGCTAAGGGTGTGGTCAAAAAGAGCGTACTCTCTGACTACGACAGCTCCCGCAAGGATGGTTTGACGGCGATCAATCTGGATGAAGGTGATTCGCTGATCGGCGTCCAGCTGACTTCTGGCAGTGAGGAAATCGTCCTTTCTACCGCTAACGGTGCGGCCATTCGCTTCAGCGAGGAAGACGTGCGGCCCATGGGACGGGCTACCCGGGGCGTGCGAGGAATCACTCTGGACTACAAGGATTATGTGGTGAGCATGGAAAGCGTGCAGGAAAACGGCGAGCTGCTGGTGCTTTCTGAAAACGGCTACGGCAAGCGCACCCCGCTTGCGGAGTTCCGCTCCACCCATCGGGGCGGCAAAGGCGTTTTCGCCATGCGCTGCAACGAAAAAACCGGCAATCTGGTTTCTATCGAGGTGGTTCGCCCCGGCGACGAGATGATGATTATTTCCCGGGAGGGGATCATCATTCGGGTAGAGGTGGACGATATTTCCGAGCAGGGCCGCTACGCTCAGGGCGTACGGGTGATTAAACTGGATGACGGCGATACGGTTGTGGATATGGCCAAGGTGCTGTCTAAGGACGAAGATGAGGATTTGCCGGAGGAACCTACGGAATAATAGTTTCAGCTGAAAACAAAAAAGGCTGGTTGCCCAAGGGCAGCCGGCCTTTTTGCTTGACAAATTCGGTGGCTTGTATTAGACTATGTCTATATTGTATCGGATTATATCTACTAGAGGTGACAAATCATGCTGGATCCGTCTGTATACGAGCCCTATTTTCCGCTGACAAAGCAGCTTTGCTTGGAAAGCTTTGACCAGCCGGGAGAAACCGAATTGGCGCCTTTGCTAAGCCGCGTTTTGGCGATGGAAGGATTGCCCACCCATTGTCCGGTGCATCATTATATCGTGCCTGCGGTATTGCTGACGGTTTGCCGCAAAAAGCAGGGGCAGGATAGGGCACTGTTGTCTTCCGAGCTGGACGAAGCCATGTCTCGTGCCAGGAATGTGCCCGGAGGCTTTTGCGGCTTTTACGGTACCTGCGGCGCAGCGGTGGGGTTAGGGATTTTCTGGTCCATTGTCACCGGTAGCACGCCGCTTTCGGTACAGACCTGGAGCTTTGCCAATCAGGCTACGGGAGAAGCTTTGCTCAAGCTGGCGGAATATGGCGGCCCTCGCTGCTGCAAACGGGTCACTTGGCTGACGGTAAGCGGCGCTGTGACGCAAATCAACCGGCTTTTGGCTGTTTCTCTTGCGCCGGTTCCCCTTATGGAGTGCAGCTTCCATCAAAAAAATGCCGAATGCTTGCATGTGGCTTGTCCCTTTTATCCCAAGGAGGCGTAGAACAATGGAACGCCAACCAATTATTGTGCCGGTTTCGGCCGCAGCTCAAAAAAATGAAGGCAGCGCCTATAAAAGCGGGCCAATCTATTTTAACTATAAAACGGGGATCTTGTTTTGGCGCAAGCAGGTCGGTGATTTTGTGCAGCAGGGTGAAGCTGTTTGCGAAGTGGAAGCCGATAAAAAAACCGCAGAATTCTATGCGCCTGTTTCCGGCATTTTGCAAGAACAGTGCAAGCAGGATGGGGACGAATGTACCGCCGGAGATATTTTAGGCTATGTGGCGGTTTAATGACAGATAGTAACGTTGATATGGGATAATAGGATTAGCATAAAAGGGCAGGCGTAGGCCTGCCCTTTTATGCTAATCTTTTTTGATG
>CAYOVS010000267.1:0-2712 GCA_964407445.1 uncultured Peptococcaceae bacterium | reverse complement strand
GCGGCGCACCTCCAAAGTCATCCGTCTGCCGCCCGCTGCCAGGCAGGTGGTCATCAGATATCGCAGCAACACTTCTCCCAAACCGGCTCGGCGATATTGCTCTGCCACCGCAATATTGGCGATATGCCCCTCGTCCATAATCTGCCAATAGCCGCCATACCCCAGCAAGGTATCATCGGCAAACAGGCCAAAGAAATAGCCGATCGGATTATCGGTAAATTCATGGGCATAAGCGCCGCTGCCCCAAGGCTGGGTAAAACTTTGCCGCTCAATTTCCATCACTGTATCCACATCGGCAGCGGTAAGCCGCCGCAGGGATAAATTGGCCAGGCGATACTCCTCTTTCATCCAAAAGACCTCCTCTGCTTGCTCTTAGGGTTGTCCTCCTCCGCTTTGTCGTGGGACCCGCCCACGATGTTTCCTCGTGAACCTGCGCAACAATGCATGGCTACGCATTTGCGTTGCGGATGCTTATTGATACAGCTTATTGACGAACAGCCCAGCATCGTATCTTATTTTTCGGATAATTCCCTTATGCCCGCCGGGGCTGATGTTGATCTATTTCTGCACCTCTTAAATATAGCGGCTCTAAAGCAGCAATATCTGCAAAGTCCCCCCGCAAAAACTTTTCATGAGCCAGTAAAGCGGCGGCAGGAGCCAAAAACAGCCGCCGGTCGCCGGGAGCCTCCCGGTAATGCTCTTTTAGGATACCCCGAAACAACTGGCTATATTTGCTTAACGCGTCACCGGAAAATAAAACAGGCGCCTTGAGCTCCCGCAGCCGAAAGGCCAGCAGCTCCGGCTCTACCGCATCATCCGGCCATAAACGCCCCTCCCCCCGGAACAAGGCGGTATACACCTGCTCCCGCCTGGCATCGAATAGCGGGCAGGAATAAATATCCGCCGCGCCTGCCGCACCCCGAGCCAAAGCCTCGGTGCTGCTGATTGCCAGCACCGGCAAATCCATGGCCATAGACCAGCCCTTAACGGTAGCCAGACCGATACGCAGCCCAGTAAAGGAGCCGGGGCCAATGGTTACGCCAAAAGCGGCAATATCCCCAAGCCGACTGCCGGACAGCTTCAGCAAGGCGTCGGTCATGGGCAGCAGCACCTCGGAATGGGTACGCCCCGTATCCAAACAAAATTGACCGCAAATAATGCCATCCTCACAGATAGCCACACTCAAGCTGGAAGCCGATGTATCAATCGTTAAGATCTTGGCCATGATAAAACCTCCTTTAGCCAAGGATGTATTTGCTCGTTAAAAACAAAGGTCAGCAGGCGACAGTTTTCCCCACCGACTCTGCTGATGCTCAGGCAAATCGTTTCTTTTGGCAAAAATTCTTCTATATACTGGGGCCACTCCGCCACCACCACCTGCCGACCGTCAAAGCAATCCTCCAAACCAAGCTGCTGCTTCTCTTCAAAAGCATACAACTCCAAACGGTAGCCGTCAATATGGCAAAAGGAAAGCCGCCCCTGATATTGTTGATAGTAAACAAAGGTAGGACTGACTACCTGCTCGGTAACGCCCAACCCTTTGGCCAATGCCGCAGCGAATAAAGTTTTTCCCGCACCCAAATCCCCGTACGCCGCAATGACCGCGCCTGCCGGGATCCTGTTGCCGATGCGTGTTCCCCAAAATCTTGTCTCTTCTTGGTTGTTGCAATTGATTTCTATTTGCATATTAATACCTTTTATTACATAAAATCCGACTAAATATACCTATTTTTGCTAATAGTATTATATTTTGCTATTACTAGCTGAAAATCCTCCCAAACCGGCCTTTTTTTACTCGCATCCCGCAACAAAGCTGCTGGGTGAAAGGTGGGCATAATCGCAAAGCTGCCCTTCTCATGCCACTCCCCCCGCCCCCGAGTGATGCGAAAATCCGGGTCGTTCAACACCGTCTGGCTGGCCAAAGCCCCTAAGCAAACGATAATCGGCGGGCGCACAATGCGGATCTGCTCCCGCAAAAAAGGCTTGCAGTGTGCGGCCTCCTCCGGACTGGGCAGCCGGTTGCCCGGTGGGCGACATTTGACCACATTGCAAATGTATACCTCATCCTGACGCAGCCCCGCCGCAGCCAGAATTTTATCCAGCAATTGCCCGGCCTTGCCCACAAAAGGATAGCCCAACCGGTCTTCCTCCCCGCCCGGCCCCTCGCCGATCAACATCAGCCGCGCCTCCGGATTGCCCCGGGCAAACACAATATGCTGCCGCCCCTCACATAACCCACAGCGCCGACAATCTCCCATATCCGCCTGCAATTGTTCCAATAATTGTCTTTTGTCCATATTCCTACCCAACCGCAATCCACCAACAAGAAAGCAAAAAGCAATGCAGCGCCACACCAGCCAGCGAGCAAAGCGATGCGGCGGTATACCAGCCAGCCAGCGAGCGAAGCGATGCGGAACCGAAGCAGCAGACCAGCGAGCGAAGCGATGCGTCGATAACCAGCAGGCCAGCGAGCAAAGCAATGCGGCGCGACACCGGCAAACCAGCCAGCCTAGAACGCCACCGTATCCCCACCCAAGTACGCAAACCCGCCAGTAACATAGCCGCCGACCACTACCTGAACCAGAGAGCGAAAAGAAGTGCCGATAGACGGCCACGCAGATTTTGGGGCGTGCGTGAGCGTATAGTACACATACGTGATCGCGCGTCACAAAAGCTGCGGGGCCGTATGGCGGTGCTACTTTTCGCGGAGGT
>CAYOVS010000266.1:0-2727 GCA_964407445.1 uncultured Peptococcaceae bacterium | reverse complement strand
CCCCCTGGGCCTTCCCCCCCCCCCCTCCTATTTTTTGGGTTTTGGGGGGGGGGGCTTTAGGCGAGATGGGCGGGGCGTTGGGGGGAATGGCGGAGGTAGGTAGCGGCAAGATGGTTGTGGGTAGGAAGGGACATGTAAAAAAAGGAAGGAGTGGAGAACTAGATGGAATATCCTTGGGAAAAGTATTTAAGGCGAAGCTTGCAACAAAAGGATGAGGAGCAGGAAGAAAAAGAGCAGCAGGCCAGGCTTATCCGGCAAAAGCCGGATATTTGAGGGGCTACGCAACGAACAGCAACGAAGGGAACACAAGGCGCTGCCGGAGGTTTGCAAAGCAAGGCTGGTAGCGGCAAGCAAAAAGGCGCTGCTGATGCGGCGCCAAAGGCGATTGTTTGGCAGGACGAGGTGGTGCAGAAGCCCAGCTTATATGAGCCGCAGCCTGACAGCATTTTTGCAAAATATAACGGGGGAGAGAGCGAAAAGCCATCGTTTCTGTCAAAACAGGCTAGGTGGCAGCAGCCTCTCTATCCGGTTCTGCCGGGGAAGGCGCTGCCGGATCTGGCGGATGGGATCGCAGGCGATAAGGATTGGCCGCAAAAAGCAAAGCCGCTGCCGCATCAAAGGATGGATACGGCAGCGGCGGCGTGGCAAGGGAACGGCGACTGGTCAAGGCAGCAGCTTGAGGATCCGTTGCGGCGCAAGCTGGAAGATGCGCTGGCAGCGGATGCGGAGGCACAAGAAACCTTTGCCACAGTGGAAAAATCCTGAATGAGCAGCGGTTCTTGAATTTGTTTGGGTTTAAGGGGTTGGACGGCGGCGAGGTGCCGGAAACCGGAGTGCTGGATGTGAATACGCTGGTGGCCTGGGACAGCTTTCGGCATCCGGTAGGCTATTTTGATAAGCCCAGCAGTGCGATTATGCAGGTGCTATTGCGGCCGGAGGAGGAGACGTTGGAGACGCAGAGCCTGGGGCTGCCTGGGGGGGCGCCTATGGCGGGAACGTCTGGCGCTGGTGCGGAGCTGCAACAGAGGCAAACCGGCCAGCCAAATTATCTGGATGTGATGGGCGTAGATCCGGCGTTGGGGGGCTTGGGGGCGGCGATGAAGAAGGCGCTGCAAAATGGTTCATTTGCGTTTGTTGATGCTCCTAGCACATCCCAGGGAGATGGAAATACCATTAGCATGCAGGATCCCTATGTTTTATGGCAGCAAGGAGGGAAACAGGCCTTTAAGGCTGGGCAGTCAACGGCAACATCTCATACCAGCTTTGGTGCGGCAAATCCATTGGCGGCGATGGCGGAAGGGGCAGAGGGGAAGCAAGACGATCGGCCAAACATCAAGGAGGTTTTGGGTGCTGGTCCGGTATTTACTAAGCAGACGGGAGACTTGTATGGAATATGGAGATATCCGCTGCCTCTGACGGCTGCGCGTGGTGATGGAAACACCATCAGCATGCCAGAGTATGGCGGGAATATCTTTACCGAGGAAGACATGAAAGCAAATGCTCTTTTTCATACTTATAACGCAGCTTTTGCAAAGATGTATTCAACTCCATTAAAATTCTTTTATAATTCCTTTAACAAAGGGAATTATAACCCAGAAAATGCTTATGATTCGGTAGATAGATTTTTGCGTCGCTATATTGTAAACGCAGAATGGCAGGTTAGCCGTGCCAAATATTTGCGGGAGAATATTGATGATACCACGCAGATTGGCAAGACATATAAGGATATTGTGCTTCCTGCTGTAGAGAAGGTTCCTCAGGTTCTTCTTGATATTGCGTTAATTGCAGCGACTGGGGGTGGGGCTGCTATACCGATGGTTGGGAGAAGAATATCAATCAGCGAATCGTTAAAATATATAGCGATGCAGCCGGTAACGTTAGAGAGAACCCTAATGTATTTTATGGATGATGTGAATGTTGCCATGGCGCACGGTGATTGTTCTTTGGGAACAATCACCAATGCGATGATTGACGCGGTGAATAAATCGATGATTGATGGGCTGGGCATGGGCTTCAAAGATCCTTTGGAGAGCGGGATAATTGAAGATATTTTTCACGGAAATGTTGGCAAGGCCATTCGTAAAGTAGTTCAGGGAAGGTTGGAAAGTTGGGCAAAGGAAATAATGAGAATAGGGAAAACTATTGAATAAGAACAGAAAACAGTGGTTTATAAAACCACTGTTTTCTGTTATATTGGGATAAGTTATTGGGATGTTATTCGTAATCAATAAAGGCTTGGCGGCGGCGGATAAAATAGAGGACGGCGCAGGCATAGAAAATTAACTTTTCAAATATTACTGTAAGGGTTTCCATATCATAATCAATTTGGTATATATTGATATAAAAAATAATATCAAGAATGGCGAAGCCAAATAAAGGTATAAAAAACATTTGCGAAAAGCGGCGCAGTGTAAGAAACTGCCAAATAAGCATGCAGATTGCTATGATGAATAGGGCAATATCAAAACTAAGATAATGATCTGTCAAGCAGAGATACCAAGGTAAATTTGTTTTTTTACAGAATAGTTCGACTGCGAAAACAATGTTATCCATACAATAATAGATTGCTAAGGGAATCATGACATAAAAATGCAGCTCCACATAGGTGTCGCCCCTGCCTATTTCTTCGCAGCGTTGCAGGCCTTGCTGAAAGGGGGTGATAAATTTTTTCCACATGATTGATCTCCTTTGCTGGTGGGAGCGCGTGCCTTTTATTTAGTATAGCAA
>CAYOVS010000265.1:0-2729 GCA_964407445.1 uncultured Peptococcaceae bacterium | reverse complement strand
CTTACCCCCTTGCCTCGCCCCAGTATTGATACGGGTATGGGCTTGGAACGGGTTGCGTCTATTCTGCAAGAAAAGGACAGCAATTACGATACCGATATTATGCGGGATATCATTCACGGCGTGGAGACCTTATCGGGACAGGAATACCACGGAGACCACCGGGGCTTTCCCTTCCGGGTTATTGCTGACCATGCCCGCTCCTGCTCTTTTATGATCGCAGACGGAATCATGCCTTCCAACGAAGGCCGCGGCTATGTTTTGCGGCGGATCCTGCGCCGGGCAGCCCGCTTTGGCCTGGTTTTGGGAATGGAAGAGCCTTTCCTGTATAAGATGTTTGCTTATGTCAAGGCCTCTTTGAGCGATCAATATCCCGAGCTGATTCGGGAGGAAGAAAACATTGTCCGGGCCATCCGCATGGAAGAAGAACGCTTCCATCAAACCCTGAAGGCCGGCATGAATATCACCAAGAGCATTATCGAAAAAATGAAACAGGCCGGTGAAACACAGATTTCCGGCACCGATTTGTTTACTCTGTATGATACCTTTGGTTTCCCACTGGATCTGGCCAAGGATATTGCCGAAGAAAACGGCTTTACGCTGGACGAAGAAGGCTTTGCCGCTGCAATGCAGTCCCAAAGAGAAAAATCCCAAAGCGCTCGCTCCGATCAGGAGGAAGAAGACCAGTTTATTCATCTGGGACAGCTCTTGGCCGATATTCCTGCCGGTGCATTTTTGGGCTATCAGCAAATGAGCGGTCAGGGCAAGGTGATTGCCTTGGTTGTGGATGGTAAAAAAGTGGACAAGGTAGCAGCCGGAGATAGCGGTTGGCTGGTTTTGGATCAGACGCCCTTCTATGGCGAAAGCGGCGGTCAGGTTGGCGATACTGGTACCATCGGCGCTGCGGTGATCAGCGATACCCAAAAGCTGCCCAATGGGCTGTTGGTGCATCAATTCCACCTTGCCCAAGGCGAATTGGCCATGGGACAACAGGTGGATGCAACAATCGACCAGGAAAGACGGTTGGCTATTGCCCGCAATCATTCCGCTACCCATTTGCTGCATCGGGCTTTGCGGATGACCTTGGGCGAACATCTGCATCAGGCCGGTTCCCAAGTCAATCCGGAACGGCTGCGTTTCGACTATAACCATTTTGCCCCTGTTTCTGCCGAAGATTTGCAAAAGATCGAGGACGAAGTCAACAAGCAGATTTTAGCCAATCTGCCGATCAAAAAAGAAGAAATGGCGTTGGAAGATGCCAAAGCCACCGGCGCAATGGCTTTCTTTGGTGATAAGTATGGCGATACGGTGCGTCTGATTTCCATGGGGGATTTTAGCAAAGAATTATGCGGTGGTACCCATTGTGATTTTACCGGCCAATTGGGCAGCATCAAGATCATCGGTGAAAGCGGTATTGGTTCCGGCATGCGCCGTATCGAAGCAGTTACCGGCACCGGCGCTTTAGAGTATTATCATCGGCAGGAAAGCCAGTTGGTTCAATTGGCAGCCATGCTCAAAACCGTTCCCGGTGATGCGGAAAGACGCTTGGAGCAAATTTTGGCTGAAAATAAAACCTTGGCCAAAGATCTGGAGAAATTGCAAGCCCAGATTGCCAAGGAGAGCATTGGCGATGCCTGGAAAAATGCGGTGGAGATCAAGGGCGTGAATGTATTGTGTCTCCAGGCGCCTACACAGGATATGGCCTCTTTGCGCAATACGGTGGATATGCTCCGGGATAAGCTGGCCGATTATCTGATCGTTGCGGCAGCCGCAGCGGAGGACAAGGTACAGTTTGTTGTAGCTGTTTCGGATAAGGCCCAACAGGCCGGCTGCCACGCAGGCCAAATTATCAATGAAGTAGCGTCGGTTTGCGATGGTAAGGGCGGCGGTCGAGCCGATATGGCGCAGGCTGGCGGCAAAGACAATAGCCCGGAAAAGATCACCAAAGCTTTAGATACAGCTCGTCAATTGATTGAGAGCAAGCTGAAATAAAGGAAACCAACCGTCAAAAGGCGAATGTATGTGACAAAGGAGGCAGCGCTCATGGTGGATGAATTAAAATTTACCGCAAATAATACTCCCCGGCTAGAAGAAACAATGACCTTTAGTGTGCGGGGAGAAGAGGAGCTCAATCCTGGCGATGTGCTGCGGGCTGTATATTCCGCTTTACAGGAAAAGGGGTATAATCCGATCAATCAATTGGTGGGATATTTAATTTCCGGTGATCCGGCTTATATTACCAGTCACAAACAGGCGCGCAGCCTGATTAGACGTGTGGAACGAGATGATTTGATCGAAGAGCTTGTCTCTGCATATCTAAAAGACATTAAATAGTTTTTGCTAAAGCCTGCTTCTTGCCGGGTCGCTATGGTAATTGCGACAAATGAAGCCTTTTGAATACTGATTCAGAGGCTTTGTTTCCCGGTGAGAAGCAGGCTTTTTAGGAGATTTTATGCAATACAGATGTTTAGGAAAAAGCGGTTTGCGGATGTCACGCATCGGGTTTGGGGCGCTGACCATGGGCCCTTTGGGCGCAAATTTGCCTCTGCCGCAGGCACATACCCTGCTGCGAGGGGCCCTGGACAGAGGAATCAATTTTATTGATACCGCCCAGCATTATCGTAACTATCCACATATTGCGGATGCTATTTTTGGCCGCAGAGAATCAATTGTGATTGCCTGCCGCTCTTTTGCCGATACTTACGAAGAAATGGCTTATGCGGTAGAAGAAG
>CAYOVS010000264.1:0-2729 GCA_964407445.1 uncultured Peptococcaceae bacterium | reverse complement strand
GACAAGGATGTTGCTTTAGACAAAGCATAACGGATATAATTTATCAGAATTCCCTAAAAAAGTCAAGCCTTTGCGATAAAAATTCAAGAGCAATCGAAAAAGAAGGGAATTTGAACACGGGACTCAGACTGCCGACGGTGCCTTTGTTTCTACCGGCGCGTTGCCCGAACGGCTGATACAGTGGCTTAGCCAGCGGTTTCGCCGATAATATAGAATAAACAGGATGCTGGTAGCCGCCCAGCTAATCGGATAGCTGATCAGCAGCGTGAAAAGGTCACGATGCAGCGGCAGTACCGTGATTACCCAGATAATTCTTAATAAGCAAACACCGCCTGCGGTCATCAGCATGGGGGAGAGCGCGTTGCCGCATCCGCGGATTGCGCTGGCCAGAATTTCAACGCAAACATAGGTGAAGTAGTACGGCGTCAGTTGCCAGACGATCTGTTTGCCAATTGCAAGAACCGCGCCGTCATCGGTAAAGATCCCCAGCAGTGGATCGGCAAAACCACAGTACAGCGCACTCATCGCAATCGAGGTGATTGCTGCCAGCAAAAGCCCTGCCCGCACGCTTTGGCGAACCCGGTCATAGCGCTGTGCGCCAAAATTCTGTCCGGCAAAGGTGGTAACCGAGATGCCATAGGCGCTCATCACCAACCAGAAGAACCCGTCAATTTTTCCGTGGGCGGTCCACGCGGCTACGGTATCGGTGCCAAACGAATTGATGCAGGTTTGGATGATAATATTGGAGATCGAGTACATGTTCGACTGCAGACCGGCGGGCAACCCTACCATCAGTACCCGGTTGAGAGAAGCGCGAACAAATCGGATTTTGGCGGGGGAGAAGCGGTAGCAGCCGGGGGTGTGGCTTAGCGAGAGCAAAGTGAGCGCGGCACAGAGGGCCTGAGAAAGGATGGTTGCTACCGCCGCGCCGAGAACTCCCATCCCAAGCCCTGCGACGAAGGCCAGATCAAGGACAATGTTGGTGATACAGGCTGCGATCAGAAAATAAACCGGCCGCTTGGTATCCCCTACCGCACGCAGCACACCCGCTCCCATGTTATAGAGGAAAGAGGGAATTATGCCGAGCAGGATCATTCGGATGTAAGTCACCGCATAGGGCAGAATATCGGGCGGCGTGTCCATTGCACGCAGCGCAAACGGTGCAAAGACCAGCCCAAGAATTGTCAAGCCGGTTCCTCCCACAAGGGCGAGAGCCATCGAGGTATGTACCGCGCCGTCCACCTCACGATGCCGCCCCGCGCCGTAGAGCTGCGCGACAACCACCGTTGTGCCGGAGGAGAGTCCCACAAATAGATTGACAATGACATTGATCAGAACGCCCGTTGCCCCTCCTACCGCGCCAAGCGCCTCTTTGCCGACAAACCGCCCGACGATCATTGCGTCGGCGGTGTTATAGAGCTGCTGAAAAAAAGTTCCAAACAGGATGGGAAAGAAAAAGGCGAGCAGCTGCCGCCAGATTACACCCTCGGTAATGTTGACGCCGGTCGAACCGGCTTTGCCCCTGAACATCTGTATTCTCTTCTTTCGACGTATTTTTGTAGATTTGTCCGTATCAGCAACACAGTATCGCACGGCACGTAAAATAAGTCAACTGTTTTTCGGTAATATTCCACATAAATTTTGCGTGGATGGAAAGGGAGAGCCAGTTTTATTCTTCCCGCTGGTTTAGCACTGCCGCAAGCGCCCTTGCAAGCAGCTTGGCTTGAAACTGTTTTTCAAGATCAATGCTTGGCTGCTTGATGGCAACCGTTTTTGCTGTTGCCTTGACAGGTTTTCATCTCCCGAGCTTGCTGACAAGGTAAATGGCACATATCACAACGCCTGTCCAGAAGATGGGCTTGAACAACCACTTGGCATCGGTGAAAAGATACACTTCAGCTGCAGCAATAGTAAATGCCAGAAACACAAAGGCAATGAATGCCGTTGTTAGCCTGCTTTGTAGTGATAACAGGCTGCTTACATACAATATCATATAATACCAAAAGACGAACACAGACAGTCCCAACAATACAGCTGCCAGCAGCGGTAAGCTCTTGAAAAACGCTATAGCAGCCGCAACAAAAAGTAACGCTGACCAAAAGCATATACCACAGCCGGTATTTGTCTGCTGGGCTGGCTTGGATGATGAAGAGGAATTGTCGAGGAGATGCAGAATAACCGCCCACTCAAAGAAGCTCACAGTGACCTCCAATCATTGCGACCAGCAAGCAATCTAGCTGTGCTGCATATTGATTTAACTTTTCTCGATCTCGCTCCAATGTATCCAATTTTAAGTATGCATCATCGCTAAGCTGAGCTTTGTTTTTCGCTAAATTTAATACTACTTCAAGCTGCTCCAATACAGCTTTTTTGTTGGTTTTATAGCTATAAATCTCGGGAGTAATGATACGCAGGGTGGAGCGTTTGGTTTCTCGATAGTTAAGCAATTTATTGCGCTTACCAAGATCAAGCAATTTGTTTTGCCATATTTCAATTTTATTTTCAATATTAACCGTCATACCAAATCCTCCGAAAATGATATTTTTTAATTTCTTCGCAAAATAGTAGTGACAAGGCTTTGCTGCTACGCCTACTCATCGTTTTTCAAATCTTCATCCTCAATGACTTCCATAATATCCGATATATCGCAGTGTAAAGACGTACAAATTTTAAGCAATACATCGGTAGTGACATTTTGGTTTTTCCTGAGTTTTGCCATAGATACGGTA
>CAYOVS010000263.1:0-2732 GCA_964407445.1 uncultured Peptococcaceae bacterium | reverse complement strand
GATATTAATGATATGATAAAAATAACTAGTTTACTGCTGTTGTTAGATTGAACTGCGAGCAGGGAGTCGCAAAAATTTTTGACAGGTATCGGAAAGGCAGAATAGATAGTAGTTCCAGCAGAAGCGAACAAGAAATGGAATGGTAGTTTGATATTAGGGATCCAAGAGGGGTGAAGCAGAGATGATATACAGAAACGGATATTCGATTCTGGGGTTTGGCTGTATGCGATTTCCCAAAAACTATGAGGAAACGGAACGTTTGCTGCTGCGTGCGATGGAAGGCGGTGTAAACTATTTTGATACCGCCTATATTTATCCGGGCAGCGAAGCGGTGTTGGGAAAGGTTTTGGCCAAGAATCAGTGTCGGGATCAGGTGCGCATTGCAACCAAGCTGCCCCATTATCTGGTCAAGACGGGGGCAGATTTGGAGCGCCTGTTCCAAACGGAGCTCAAACGGCTGCAAACGGATTATGTGGATAATTATCTGATCCATATGTTGCCGGATGTATCTACCTGGGAGCGGTTAAAAAATCTGGGGATCGAAGCTTGGATTGCCGAAAAAAAAGCAAAAGGGCAGATCAAAAATATTGGTTTCTCCTTTCATGGCAGCACGCCGCTTTTTCTGGAACTGCTGGAGGTGCACCCCTGGGATTTTTGCCTGATCCAGTACAATTATATGGATGAGCACAGTCAGGCCGGAAAGGCAGGCTTGCAGGCCGCTTATGCGAAAGGGATTGCAGTGGTCATTATGGAACCTTTGCGTGGCGGCAACCTGGTGCATGGGTTATCTCAGGAGGCCAAGGCTGTGTTTGCCAAAACTGGACGCTCTCCCGCGGATTGGGGGCTAAGCTGGTTGTATGCCCAAAAAGAGGTCACCTGCGTGTTATCCGGTATGAATACCATGGAGATGCTGGAGGAAAATATTGCCATTGCATCCCGAGAGGCGGTTTTTGCTGCGGCAGAAGTGGCGGTGATGGATGAAGCCAGGGCGGCGATCTCGGCGGCAACGCAGATCCCCTGTACCGGCTGTGGCTATTGTATGCCTTGCCCTGCCGGAGTGGATATTCCCGGCTGCTTTCGCTGCTATAATGTGAGCTATACGGAGGGCTACCGCAAGGCCTTTCACGAATATATTAGCAGTACTACCTTGAAAGCAAAAAGAGGCAATGCGGCTCTTTGCCGAAAATGTGGTTTATGCGAGAAGCATTGTCCCCAGCATTTGCCGATTCGGGACAATTTGCATTTGGTTAAAAGACGTTTTGAAACGCTGCCATATCATCTTACTGCTTTTGTTGCCAAATTTGCCTTCAGAGGCGTAAAAAAAACTTCTGCTGATAAAAAATAGGTGGGGTTGCCAAGATATTGTTGAGGCAACATAAAAAGCCAACAGATTGCGCAGTAACCATACGCAGACTGTTGGCTTTTTTGTAATTTCAGGTTATGATTTTTCTGCGGCAGGGGAGGGGACGCAAACCAGCAGGGCTTGCGGCAAAATTAGCCCAAAACGGCATGCACGGCTGCGGCGCAGAGGCTTACAGCCTTGTCGATTTCCGCTTCGTTGATAATCAGCGGCGGGTTGAAGTAGAGAACATTCCCCAGCGGGCGTAGTAACAGCCCTTGCTGCACTGCTTGGCGATAGATTTGATAGCCCACTCGTTTTTCTGGGGCAAAGCCTTGTTTGTTTTGCCGGTTTTCTACCAGCTCTATGCCGTTAATCAGCCCCAGATGACGAATTTCGCCTACGTTGGGATGCGCCGCCAAGGCATCGGTTAATTGCTGATGCAGGTAGATTGCACGGCGGTTGGCGTTTTCCAAAATCGGCTCTTCCCGCAAAATTTGTTGCACGGCCAAAGCGGCGGCGCAGCCCAGCGGATTGCCGGAATAGGTATGGCTGTGCATAAAGGCTTTACCGGTATTATAGTCATCATAGAAAGCATCGTAAATCTTTTGCGTGGTTACGGTGATTGCCATGGGCAGATAGCCGCCGGTCAACCCCTTGGAAATGCACATCATATCCGGGGTGATCCCTGCATGGTCGCAGGCGAACAGCTTGCCGGTGCGTCCAAAGCCGGTAGCGATTTCATCCGCGATCAGCAAAACAGCATATTGATCGCATAAGGCCCGCAGCTTTTTCAGATAGAGCGGGGGATAGATACGCATTCCTGCGCTGGCTTGCAGCAGCGGTTCCAGGATAATCGCGCAGGTTTCATCGGCGTGTTGGGCAAAGGCTTGCTCCGCATGAACAAAGCATTGGCAATCGCAGCAATCCCGGCATTGCCCATAGGGGCAGCGGTAGCAATCCGGCGCTTCGATGGAAATGGTATCCATCAGCATCGGCTGATAAACGGCGGTATATGTATCAAGGCTGCCCACCGCCAACGCGCCCAAGGTTTCGCCATGGTAGCCTCCGGTGAAACACATAAAGCGTTTTTTCTGCGGACGCCCAGTTTGATACTGGTACTGAAAAGCCATTTTTAGGGCGCATTCCACTGCTGCGGAGCCGCAATCGGAAAAATTGTATTTGGTCAGGCCCGGCGGGACGATCTCTGCCAGTTCCCGGCAAAGCTGAATGACCGGCTGGTGGGAGAAATTGGCCAGCAGCACATGTTCCACTTTGTCCAGCTGATCTTTGATTGCTTGGTTGATGATCGGGTTGTTGTGTCCCAGTAGATTGCACCACCAGGAGCTGATAATATCCAGATATTCTTTGCCGTCCGTATCGTAAAGGTGTA
>CAYOVS010000262.1:0-2739 GCA_964407445.1 uncultured Peptococcaceae bacterium | reverse complement strand
AATCAGCGGCAAGCAAGCGGCAGGCCTGTTCCCGGTCTAATTCCCCATTATGTAACTGGTTTAAAATTTGATTTACTTCCTGATAATCCACGATATTCACCACCAAAATAAAAAATCTTCCAAAATATATATACTATGTCTTGAGGAATTCACCTTTATATTTTATAATATAGAGATACGACAAATTTGGACAAGGAGGAGTCCCATGGCTTTATCCTGCGGCATAATTGGCTTGCCTATGGTGGGCAAGACCACATTTTTCAATCTCCTTACCGGCGCGGGAGTAGAAACAAGCGCCTTTTTCAGCGGCAAAACCGCTACCAACACTGCACATGCTTTAGTACCGGATGAACGAGTAGCATATTTGTCCGAGATGTTTAAACCCAAGAAAACTACCTACGCACAGGTAGAAGTGATCGATGTTCCCGGTCTGGTGCGTGGTTCCAGCCAAGGGCAGGGCGCAGGCAACGAGTTTTTGACCGCTGTACGCAATTGTGATATTTTGGCTCACATTGTGCGGGCTTTTGCCAATGACGAGGTGATTCACGCCGAAGACAGCATCAATATTCTCCGGGATATCGATATTATCAGCACCGAGCTGCTGTTTGCGGATTTGCAAATGATTGAAACCAGATTGAGCCGGATCAACGGCGGCAGCAGAAAGAAGTTGGAGCATCCGTTGGAGGAACAAGCGCTGCAAAAATGTCAGGCGCTTTTAGAAGAGGAAAAACCGTTGCGCCTTCTGGAACTGACCGAAGAAGAGCAGGAAGCCTTAAAGCATATCACCTTTCTTACCGATAAGCCGATGATGATCGTCGTCAACGTGGACGAAAGCCAATTGGCCGCAAACGACTATCCTGACAAAGCCAAGGTAGAAGCCTATTGCGCAGAGCAAGGGTATGAGCTGCTGACCGTTTCTGCCCGGGCTGAAGAAGAAATCGAAGAGCTGCCCGCAGAAGACCGGGAAATGTTTTTGGCGGAACTGCATATCAGCGAAAGCGGCATCGGCAGAATGGCCAAGGCGCTGTATTCTCAATTGGGTTTGATCTCTTTTCTTACTGCCGGAACCGATGAAGTAAAGGCTTGGACGATTCGCAAGGATTTACCGGCAAAGCAGGCCGCCGGCAAGATTCACTCCGATATCGAAAGAGGCTTTATTCGTGCGGAGACCGTTGCCTTTGCGGATTTGAAAGCGGCCGGCTCCATGGCGGCGGCCAGAGAAAAAGGCTGCTTCCGCTTGGAGGGGAAAGAGTATCCGGTCAAAGACGGCGATATTATCAATTTCCGGTTTAATGTATAAGTTGTGGGAACAACAAGCTGTCCAAAATGCAGCGGATTCATCAACGGTGGCGCACAAAGCCCAATGAATCCGCTGCTGGCGCGCCAATAACGCGTAACATGTTTTGGGGCAGCCCGACAAGAAAAGAAGGCTAGGATGCTGGGTACAATTGTAAATGCTTTGGCCATAGTTGTTGGCGCCAGTCTGGGTGTTTTGCTCAAAAAGGGCATCCCAGAAAGAATCAGCGATATTTTGGCCAAAACAATGGGGCTATGCACCATCTATATCGGCTTGCGCGGCGTGGACGAAGGTCAAACCATGCTGGTGATTCTGCTCTCTTTGATCGGCGGCGCTGTTTTAGGTGAGCTGCTGGATCTGGACGGCAAAATCGTTTCCCTCAGTCATAAAATTGAACAAAAGCTGCCTAACCAGGAGCAAGGCAGCTTTTCTGTAGGATTTGTTACGGCAACCGTGCTGTTTTGCACCGGGGCCATGGCAGTCTTGGGCTCTTTGCAAAGCGGCTTGCAGGGAGATCATCATACCCTATTTGCCAAAGCAATCCTAGATGGTTTGTTCGCCGTTATTTTTGCCTCCACAATGGGTTGGGGCGTAGCGGGTTCCGCCGTCTCGATCCTGTTCTATCAAGGCTCCATCACCCTGCTGGCCCGCTGGATTTCGCCCCTGCTCACCAACGAGCTGGTGCTTGCCGACATGACCTGCGTCGGCTCTTTAATCCTACTGGTAGTTGGCCTGAATATCATGGGCGTTACCAACATCAAAGCCATGAACATGGTACCGGGGATTTTTCTGCCGATATTTTGTTATCTGTTTGTTTGATCAAACAAGCGACGCTGCCAAAGTTGATGCAGCGAAGGCTTTGCTTATTCGTTTTTGTCAAGGACTACTTTATAGTAGTCCTTTTCTAATATCATCCCGGAATAATAGATTTTGTTGGCGACAATTTTATTGATGGCTTCCACATAGTCCTGGCTGACACTGCCGGTGACTTCACCTGTTTGCGAATTATAAGTAGCCAAATCCGTAATCCAGCTTCTGTTATTAAAGATAATCAGCGGATTGGCATTGGAAAAAACATCCCGTCCCATTAACAACCGGGAATCATAGGATAAACCGAACAGATTGGAAACGGTAGGCAAAATATCCAGACTGCAAACAGGAGAATCCACCACCTGATGCTCTATGCCGGATTTCCAAAGGATCAAGCCATTGCGATATAGCTCAAAATTTTCTTCCACCGTATGCCCGGCCAGCTCGTCAATACTCTCCTTGCTCAACCCGTAAGGATAATGGTCGGCGGAGAGGACGATTACCGTATTTTCCAGCTTTCCGGCCTGCTCCAGTTGATCCAATAAGTATGCTATGGCTTGTTCCAGCTCCTGGTTGCAAGCGATATAGGCCTGCACCTCCTGGGAATAGGGCAGATTCTCCACTTCCTGCCG
>CAYOVS010000261.1:0-2753 GCA_964407445.1 uncultured Peptococcaceae bacterium | reverse complement strand
GCCCCAGAGAAAACCTAAAATGGCTACAAATAAGGAAAAAGCCGCCAAACCCACCCCGATCAAAGGCAAAAACTTGTATTTTCGAAAAACGCTGCGTTTGCGGTATTCTTTGAGTTCTTTGAATCTTTGGCTGGGGGCAAAGGGATCGGGCAAAGGTTCCGGTTCGCCGACGCGGAGCCGTTTGGATGCGGGGTCGTTGTCAACCGGTGTATCCCAGTCGATTTTATCCGGTTTACGGCTGGCGAACATGGGACGGAACGGGGAGGTTTCGTCTGTCTTTGCCTCTACTTCTGTCTCCGTTGCTGCATCTGCCACAGCATCTTTTGATGGCGCTTTGTCTTCTTTATTTAGTTCTGTAGCATTGGCAGCCGGAGCAGCCGGTGCGGATGCTATTATTTGCGCCGCTTTGTTTTGTTCTGCCGCAGCAGGCGCACTATGTTGTGGGGTTGTCATAAAATCACCTATCGGTTTATGTACTTATTCTTATAACTTATTTAACTTCTACTAAAACGATCTTTTTCCTGCTGTTTCCCAATAGGACGACAATTTTCTTCTGTTTGCGGCAGTTTTTGGTACCGCAATTTCCAGCATTTATAGATGCTTCAATTTAAAATATATGCTATAATTATATGATACGAATTGTTTCTATTAGGTTTCTATTAGATAGAAAAGGAAGGATTGGCATATGGAAAAATTTCGCATGGTCAGCCCCTATCAGCCTACGGGGGATCAGCCGCAAGCGATCGAAAAGCTGATGGCAGGGGTGGAAAAGGGGCTGCGGCATCAGGTGCTGCTGGGGGTTACCGGCAGCGGCAAAACCTTTACCATGGCCAATGTGATCGAAAAACTCAACCGGCCAACCTTGATTCTGGCCCATAACAAAACTTTGGCAGCCCAGCTATATGGAGAGTTTAAAGAGTATTTTCCGGATAACGCAGTGGAATATTTTGTTTCTTATTACGATTATTATCAGCCGGAGGCCTATATTGTGTCCTCCGATACCTATATCGCCAAGGACGCTTCCATTAATGACGAGATTGAAAAGCTACGTCACGCAGCCACTGCCGCTTTGCTCACCAGGCGGGATGTGCTGATCGTAGCCAGTGTTTCCGCCATCTACGGTTTGGGCGATCCTGCGGATTATCTGGATTTGTCGCTGCTGCTGGAAAAAGGGCAGACAATGGACAGAGATGCGATCATTCGTCGGTTAGTCAATATGCAGTATACCAGAAACGAGATGGATTTTCACCGGGGTACCTTTCGGGTGCGGGGGGATGTGATCGAGATCTATCCAGCCGGTTCCGGTGGTGCAGCGCTGCATTTGGAGCTGTTTGGCGACGAAGTGGAAAAAATCACAGAAATTGATACGCTCACCGGCGAAATACGGGAAAATTTGCGTTCCATGGCTGTTTTCCCCGCCAATCATTATGTTACCGGTGAGCAAAAGATGCAGGCGGCCTTAGTCGCGATTCGGGCAGAGCTGGCGGAGCGCTTGGCCTGGTTCCGCAGGGAAGGCAAACTGCTGGAGGCGCAAAGGCTGGAGCAGCGCACCAGCTTTGATTTGGAGATGATGGAGGAGCTGGGACATTGCAGCGGCATTGAAAATTATAGCCGACATTTGACCGCCCGCAAGGAGGGAGAGCCTCCCTATACGCTGCTGGACTACTTCCCTGAGGATTATTTGATCATGATCGACGAATCCCATGTGACGCTGCCCCAGATCCGGGGTATGTACGAGGGGGATCGCTCCCGTAAACAATCTCTGGTGGATTTCGGCTTTCGCCTGCCTTCCGCCCGGGATAACCGTCCGCTGACCTTTCTTGAGTTTGAGGAGAAAAGCCATCAGTTGGTGTATGTTTCAGCCACGCCCGGTCCTTATGAGCAGGAGCACCGGCAGCAATTGGTGGAACAGGTGGTGCGGCCTACCGGTTTGCTGGATCCGGAGGTGGAAATTCGACCCATCAAGGGGCAGATCGATGACCTTTTGCAGGAAATTCATATTCGGGTAGAAAAAAAACAGCGAGTGCTGGTGACTACCCTGACCAAACGCATGGCGGAGGATTTGACTACCTATCTGCAAAACGCCGGTGTTGCGGTGCGCTATTTGCATTCCGATATTAAAACTTTGGAACGAATGGCGATTATCCGGGATCTTCGTCTGGGTGTGTTTGATGTGCTGGTGGGCATCAATTTACTGCGGGAAGGTTTGGATTTGCCCGAAGTGACCTTGGTGGCCATTTTGGATGCGGATAAAGAAGGCTTTTTGCGCTCGGAACGTTCGTTGATTCAAACCATTGGCCGGGCTGCCCGCAATGTGGAGGGCAGAGTGATCATGTATGCCGACCACATGACCGACAGCATGACGGCGGCCATTGGCGAAACCAACCGCCGCCGGATCAAGCAGCAGCAATATAATCAGCAGCATGGCATCACCCCCCAAACCATTGTCAAAGAGGTGCGGGATGTGATCGCTTCCGTGCTGCCGGAAACGGCAGCAGCTAAGGGGACGAGAGCGCCGGAGGCGATGAGCCACAGCGAGCGGGAAAAGCTGATCCGCTCCCTGGAAAAGGAAATGCGGGACGCCGCCAGGCGCTTGGAATTTGAAGAGGCCGCGCAGCTGCGGGATGCGATTATGGAGCTGCGTGCGGCAGGCAGAAAGTAATTGCATTTCAATTTTAATGGAAAAGTATGCAGGAGATAATCACTACCAGTTGATCTCTGGGGATATCCACATCAATATTTTTAAGATTATT
>CAYOVS010000260.1:0-2755 GCA_964407445.1 uncultured Peptococcaceae bacterium | reverse complement strand
ACGCCAAAGGCCGCGTATTGCAGCTTGAGGCCTTCACCAATCATTTTATATGACATGTTTTCCCCTTTGCATGATATAAAGAATTTCCGTATGTTGCCTTTAAAAAAACCGTTATAACGGATACATGATTGTATCAATTATAACGGTTTTATATGGTGACGCGTATGGGATTCGAACCCATGAATGCCAGCGTGAGAGGCTGGTGAGTTAAGCCGCTTCTCCAACGCGCCATCGGGAGAAAAGCTTGCTTATCTATTATGCCAAAACTACGCTGTGAAGTCAAGCAAAATTTTATTTTTTTCACCCCGGCAGGGGCATTGATTATTCTGCCGTAATAAAAGCGCCGATCCGTTCTCTGGTGCGTGCTTCGCCCAAAATCTGGCTGATTTGCCATAGATCGGGTGAATTTAGCCTGCCGGTAATAGCAACCCGGATGGTATTGCTCAGATCCACAATACTGCCGGGATAGGCTTCCGGATTCTTTTTGTATTTTTTTGGCTGCAAGGCAAAGCCAAGCTCTTCGCAGATGCTTTTTACCTTGGCAAACCATTGCTCTTGATCGTCGGCAAAATGCAGAGTATCCAGATAGCGGCTGAGAATTTGACGGCGCAGCTCAGGGGTGATATTTTCCGGCAGAGGATCGTCTCTTTGGAAAATTTCGTCGTAATAGAAGCTGAGAAAATCCCTGATTTGCTGCCAGCAAATCAAATCTTTGCGGGGACGATCGCCATCCCGGCCAACATCAATAATCTGCTGGGCATAAGCTGGATCTTTTTGAAGCAATGCGGCAAATTGCAAGTCGTATGTCTCGGCCCATGCTAACAGTTGTTGATAAATCTGAGCAGCACTCATTTTCAGCAGTACTTCTTTGCTGATATCGCTTAATTTTATCAAATCGAACAGCGCGCCGGAGGTGCTCATTTTCTCCAGAGAGAAGGGGAATTGTTTGCAATCCTCTTGAGGATTGGCCAAACGCCATTCTTCAAAATTGGAGTTGAGCACGGTGAGCAGGTATTCCCAAACAGCCTCCGGCAAGTAACCCTCTTGCTGATAATAGGCCAATGCCAGCTCTGGGTCTTTTCGCTTGGACAGCTTGCGTTTCACTTCGCCGTCCATTTTCATCAGCTGGGCGGTGTGACAATAGATTGGCCGCTGCCAGCCCAGGGCATCGAAAAGCTGGGCATGCATGGGCGCCGTAGCCAACCACTCTTCGCCCCGAACCACATGGGTGGTACGCATCAAATGATCGTCTACCACGTGGGCAAAGTGGTAGGTGGGGATGCCGTCGGATTTGAGAAGGACAAAATCCTGATAGTTTTCCTGCAATTGCAGCTCTCCTCGAATCGCGTCAAAAACCGTTTCCGTGTTTTCGCTGTCGCCTTGAGAGCGGAAACGCAACACATAAGGTTGTCCTTCTGTCAAACGACGCTCTATTTCCGCCAATTCCAAATCTCGGTATTTGGCCCAGTCTCCATAATAGCCGAAATTGACTTTTTGGGAGATTTGTTCTTCGCGCATCGCCGCCAGTTCCTGCTCTGTGGCAAAGCAGGGATACGCCTGCCCTTGCTCTACCAGCTTTTTGGCGGCAGCTTGGTAAATTTCCTTGCGTTGTCTTTGCCGATAGGGGCCGTAATTCCCTTGGTCGCCGTCCACGGTAGCGCCTTCGTCAAATTGTATGCCGAAAAAGCCCAGGGCGGAAAGGATGGTATCTACCGCGCCGGCAACCTCTCTTTTGTTGTCGGTGTCCTCGATGCGCAGAAAGAAAATGCCGTTGCTTTGCCGGGCCAAGCGTTCGCCAATGAGGGCATTGTAAAGATTCCCCAAGTGAATAAATCCGGTGGGACTGGGGCCGATCCGGGTAACCATTGCCTCCGGCGCAAGCTGGCGGGGAGGGAAAAGTGTTTCATAGTATTGGATGTCATGGGGCAAGTGCCCAAACAATAGTTCTGCTAAACGATGATAATCCATATTGGTCTCCTTCAGTGCGTTTATAATTCTCAATAAAACCCACAAAATCTACGAAATCTACGAAATCTACGAAATCTACTTGCAACTATAAATTATAGCAAGTCTGCGGTCTAAGAGCAAGGGGTTCTCCTGTTGGAGTCAAGTAATTCTTGACAAATCGGAGAAATTGTGATATTTTTAGAAAGCAAATGCGGGTGTAGCTCAATGGCAGAGCGTTGGCTTCCCAAGCCAATAACGTGGGTTCGATTCCCATCACCCGCTCCATAGAAAAAAGCTTGGAATTTTGATAATTTCAAGCTTTTTTGTTGCATATTTTTTTAATATACCTTAGTGCATGGATTGCTGACTTTATGATTGTCCTTGCAGTATTTGTTTTCTTGTACTTGGTCAGTTTTAACTCAGTGAATCACGGTTGCTTTTTGTTTTTTGCAAGACGCCAAGATGCTGTTTTGGTGGTTTTCTGCGGTATTCGATGATACTAGAGCATTGTGATATGTTTATTTAAAGAGCAAAGTAGCCGATTTTTGCTGCTATCTCTAAAAATTTTAAGCCGTTGTCAGATTGCGGATACCGGTTAATTAAAATATCGCCACAAGCTGCAATCATATCTTGTTTTTTCGTCATTATATCCTATGCGTAAAAATTTCTCGAGTCTTTATGACGCCAGGGGGCCAAGATGCAGTTCTCCTGCTATGAGCAGGGAAGTACTAATGATAAGCGGGCGGACATAAAAATAATGCTAGAAATCCATTGATAGCCTAAAAGAATTGTTGGGATTTGAAAACAG
>CAYOVS010000259.1:0-2761 GCA_964407445.1 uncultured Peptococcaceae bacterium | reverse complement strand
CCCACCTTTTCCCGCCGCAACAATCACATCCTGCTTATCTCCGCCACAGTCCTTTCAGATTAATACGCAGAACCCTTGCTTCCAACACCTGTTTTTTGTATAATGAGACAATACTTCCATAAGAAAAGGAGCCCATGGATGAAACAAAACAAAACAAGCGCCGCCATCCTAACAATCGTCCTTGCGGGCTGCGTGCTGATGGCGGTAGTAGACGGGGTACTGCGGCCCATATATCCCATCAAATCCGCAGTAAAGCTGGTGCTGTTTCTGCTTTGCCCCCTCCTGTGCGGGCTGTTCCTGCCTGGTCTGGAGTGCAAATCCCTGTTCCGACCGGGCAAAAAAGGCTGGGGCCTGCCGCTTGCGCTTGCCGCCGCCACCTACGGTGTGATCCTTGGGGCATATTTTTTGCTGCAAAACCTTTTTGATTTCTCGTCCATCAGCCAATCCCTTACGGAAAATGTGGGCGTTACCCAAAAGAACTTTGTTTGGGTGGCCCTTTATATTTCCTTTGCCAATTCCCTGCTGGAGGAGTTTTTCTTTCGCGGCTTCGCCTTTTTGCAGCTCAAAAAGGTTACCTCTGCCAAATTTGCCTCCGGGTGCAGCGCTATTGCCTTTGCCCTGTATCATGTAGCCATCATCAACGGCTGGTTTGCGCCCGGCGTTTATTTGCTGGCGTTGGCGGGGCTAACCGGCGGCGCCCTGCTTTTTAATTATCTGGACGCCAAATACGACAGCATTTACCCCTCCTGGCTGATCCATATCTCCGCCAATTTCGCCATCAACACCATCGGCTTTATTCTGTTTGGCATTTTATAATACATAGAGGCACACCAATGGCAAAACAACAGTATTTATACGTTATTTTTTCTTCCACCCCTTATAAAATAGGAAAATTTATCCAGACGGTCACCGGATACCCCTATAACCATGTGGCAGTGTCTCTGGATGCCAAACCGCAAACCCTGTACGCCTTTGCCCGGCATTACAAAAACACGCCGTTCTACGGCGGTTTTGTGCTGGAATCGGGTAAAAGATACCAATACAAAGGCCACTGGGCGCAAAGCAAGGTTTGCGCCATCCCGATCACGCCCCGCCAATATCATCAAATCCGCAGCTATCTGGAGCAGATGAACCGCCACGCCAACCAGTATCTCTACAATATGTTCTCGGCGGTATGCTACCCCCTGCACAAAAAGATCCACCTGCGCCAAGCCTTCACCTGCGTAGAATTTGCGGTAGAGCTTTTGGACAAATTCCAAATCCCGGTGGGCGTAACGGCAGACCGCTTTTATTCCATCAAGGATTTGGCGGATTGTCTGCAACCCTATCTGGTCTACACAGGCCCGGTTACCGGCTATCTCTCCGACGCCACTTGGGCCCGGGACACCTTCCCCCTGCGGCAAAACCTGTGGTCCAAAGCCTATTTGACCGTCAGCGCCAACCAAAAGCTGCTCCATCTGCTGCTGCGGCGCGCCCATTCCTGATCCGCAGGCAAAGCAACTCTTTTCCACAAATGCCCAACTGCTTTGCAAAAAACCCATATTCACACACCAGCAGGGGACGCTTTGGCGTCCCCTGCTTTTGATGATTGCGCGTTTCTTTGCGCCTAGGCCTGTGCTTCTCCGGCCAGCTCTTTTTTAGCCCACTGCAACACATGGCCGATAAAGGCGGCCGCCGCCGGGCTGACCTGCCGCAAGCTGCGGCTCACCAGCCCCAAACGGCGGTACACCGGCTGATCCAGGGGCAAAACGGCAATCCGATAGGGACTGCGGCGTAGCAGCAGCTCGGGCAAAATGCTCACCCCCAGGCCGCTTTCCACCATGGCGATGATCGCATAATCGTCCCGCACCGTATAGCGCACATTAGGATGGATCTGCCGCTCCGAAAAAATCGGCTGGATCTCCTGATCCCGGCCTTCCTCCAGCTTGATAAAGGGCTCCACCGCCGCCTGAGCCAAAGGGAACACCTGCCGGCTGCATAAAGGGTGGGATTGGGGAACAATGGCCACAAAGGGGTCTTCCTTAATAAAATACGTTTCCAACCGAGAATCCCCCACCGGCAAGCTGGTAAAGCCACAATCCACCCGGCCATCCAGCACCCATTCCTGAATCTCCTGATATTCCCCCAACAGCAGTTGAAAGGCAATGCCGGGGTGCTTTTGCTGAAACTGCTGCAAAATCGCAGGCAGCCAGTGGACGGAAACGCTGGAAAAAGCGCCGATACGAATCAGCCCCGATTCCAGCCCGTGCAGCTGGTCCACCGTTTGGCGCAGGCGGTTTTCTGCATCGCAAACCCGCTGCATCAAGGGGAGCAGCCGCAGTCCTTCGGAGGTGATCTGCACCCCGGAGCGATCCCGCAGCAGCAAGGTCACATCCAGCTCTTTTTCCAGTGCCAGCAGAATATGACTGACCCCGGACTGGGTATACCCCAAGGTCTGGGCAGCGGCAGTCAGGCTGCCCAGCTCTACGGTTTTGAGAAAAGCCGCGTACTTTTCTGCACTCATACTGCACCTCTTTTCATGACAATTTCTAATGCTTAAGATGAAAAACATGCGCTTTTCAAATCTTGGCTTTGATTATATACTAAATATTGTCGGTTTACAAGAAAAAGGAGTTGATCACCATGACCGAAAAAAAAGCAACTGCATCCCTCATTTTAATTACGATTATTTGGGGTAGCTCGTACCTGTTTATGAAACAGGGGATGCAAACAATAGAGCCTTTTAATCTGATCGGTTTGCGCTTTGGCATCGCTTTTTTGC
>CAYOVS010000258.1:0-2771 GCA_964407445.1 uncultured Peptococcaceae bacterium | reverse complement strand
CCTTATTTAAAGAAACCGCTATTGTGGGCTATATTGCCTTAAAGGATTTGACCCGGGTGGCCGATACGATTCGTTCCGCTACCTATAGCCCGGTTGCTTTATTTACCGCTGCCTTGATGTATTTGGCGGTAGTGCTGATTTTGACCAGGCTTTTGGCGATGTTCGAAAGGAGGCTCCGGGCCAGTGATAAACGTTGACAATCTTTGCAAATCTTTTGGTAGCTTGCAGGTGCTGAACGGTATTACCGAGCATATCCACAAAGGGGAGCAGGTAGTCATTATCGGTCCCTCCGGTTCCGGAAAAAGCACCTTTTTGCGTTGTCTAAATTTATTGGAAACGCCCACGTCCGGCAAAATTTTCATCGAAGGGGAGGAAATTACCGATCCCAGTCATGATATCAATAAGCTGCGGCAAAAAATGGGTATGGTGTTTCAGCAGTTTAATCTATTCCCCCATTACAGCGTTTTGGGAAATATTACCTTGGCTCCGGTGAAGCTGAAAAGAATGAATCAAAAAGCGGCTAACGAACTGGGTATGACGCTTCTTAAAAAGGTTGGTTTGACCGATAAAGCCAATGTCTATCCGGCGCAGCTTTCCGGCGGTCAAAAGCAAAGAGTGGCGATTGCCCGGGCGCTGGCCATGAATCCCAGCATTATGCTGTTTGACGAGCCGACCTCTGCATTAGACCCGGAAATGGTAGGCGAGGTGCTCAAGGTAATGGCCGATTTGGCAGCAGAGGGAATGACTATGGTGCTGGTTTCTCATGAGATGGGCTTCGCCCGGGAGGTTGCCCAGCGGGTCTTTTTTATGGATGAAGGAAAGATTTTGGAGCAGGGCAGCCCAGAGCAGGTGTTCTGGCATCCCCAAGAACAGCGTACCCGTGACTTTTTAGAAAGAGTGCGCGAAAGCAAGTAGCAAAATGCAATAGAACGAAATGAAAAAGGATACAATTACCCTGTGGAGGTTCGCATGGATTACGCACAAAAATCATTGGAAATGCACAGAGAATGGCGAGGCAAGCTGGAAGTAGTTTCTCGGGCGCCGGTAACCGGCAAGGAAGAACTCTCTCTGGCCTATACCCCCGGTGTGGCCCAGCCTTGCCTGGAAATACAAAAGGATATTAATTTAAGCTATGAATTAACCCGCCGCTGGAATACCGTTGCCGTTGTTACCGACGGTACTGCAGGATTGGGCTTGTGTGATATTGGCCCGGAAGCGGGTATGCCGGTAATGGAAGGCAAATGTGTGCTCTTTAAGGAGTTTGGTGGTGTGGACGCCATCCCCCTTTGCATTCGCAGCAAAGATGTGGACGAGATCGTGCGCACTGTCAGCCTGTTGGCCGGCAGCTTTGGCGGGGTCAATTTAGAGGACATTTCGGCGCCGCGCTGCTTTGAAATCGAAAGAAAGCTGAAACAATGCTGTGATATCCCCATTTTTCACGATGACCAACACGGTACGGCGGTGGTGGTTTTGGCCGCCATGCTGAACGCCTTGAAATTGACCGGCAAAAAGTTGGAAAACATCAGCGTGGTCACTAGTGGCGCTGGTGCGGCAGGCGTGGCGGTCATTCGTCTGTTAATGGCCATGGGCTTGCAGGATGTGGTGATGTGTGATCGCAAAGGCGCTATTTATGCAGGCCGGGATGGATTAAATGCCGAAAAAGCAGCTATGGCGGATATTTCCAACCGTTTGCAAAAGAAAGGCTCCTTGGCGGAGGTGATCAAAGGCGCAGATGTGTTTATCGGCGTTTCCGCTCCCGGTATGGTCACTCCGGAAATGGTGCGCTCTATGGCACCCCAGCCGATTTTGTTCCCGATGGCTAACCCTGTGCCGGAAATTATGCCTGACTTGGCAAAAGCGGCCGGCGCTGCCGTAGTAGGTACCGGACGCAGCGATTTTGCCAATCAAATCAACAACGTTCTGGCATTTCCCGGGATCTTTCGCGGTGCATTGGATGTGCGGGCCTCCGATATTAACGATCAGATGAAAATTGCTGCGGCCTATGGGATTGCATCCCTGGTAAGCGATGCCGAGCTGACTGCGGATTATATTTTGCCGCCTGCCTTTGATCAGCGGGTACGGCCCACCGTGGCCAAAGCGGTGGCGCAAGCAGCCAGAGACAGCGGTGTCGCCAGAATATAGCTACATCGCCAACAGTGGGGCCACATCAGATGTGATGCTGCAAGCAGCTGCGAATAAAGCTAACGACAAGCGTACGGCAAGACAGAAATTGCCAATAAAATGCAGAAGAACTAAATTTTGAGCTGGCTTTTTCTGTGTAATGTCTATCTATGTTCACTGAATTAATGATCCGGCAACTACCCGAGACAGGTGTTTGCCGGATTTTTTTCTGCTCCAGGCAGCATTTGGCTTATTTATTTGTCGGTAATGTCATTATTGTTTTTGCAGTTTTGCGCATCGAGTGTATCAAAAAGCTCTATAATATTGTTTTGTAGTTCTTTGCGTAATTCTTCAATTTTATTCAGAATTTGTTCTTGCAGATCACTCACGAGTGTTTTTCCTCCTGTTTGTTGTGCATCGGCGAAATATGAAATGCCTGCTGATTGCCAAAGCCAATGCTGATACCGATACCAGTTCTTACGCCAAAATGATAAGAAAAGCGCGGTTCCTTTATAATAATAACATTATGGCATCTATACCGCAATAGTATAGATAAAATATTCTCCTATTTTTTAATCAATGTTTCCTTCTTGTGTGTAATGCGTGAAAAATAAAAAGGCTGATGAGGGACATTTTTATCGCACTGTTTT
>CAYOVS010000257.1:0-2774 GCA_964407445.1 uncultured Peptococcaceae bacterium | reverse complement strand
ATTGGCTCTACCAGGATGATAGGCCCGTTCTTGCTTTTAATCCGTTCTGTCATGCATACACCTCAGTTAATTTGTCATAGATTTCCCGGCACAGGCTTTGCCCGTAGCGGTGAAAGCGGCTGCCGGGAACAAAAGGATTTTGTGCAAAAGGAGCAGCCTCTCTCTCTATGGTGGGAAGCCGCTCTGTTTTTTGGATATTCTTTTACTTTCGGTAAAGAGCGGCAATATCCTGCCGCCTTTTGGCCGAAATGCGCTGGCCGCACCGGCAAGTTAGGAGATTGCCGTATATGGACCGTCTGCTGCATAAAGGAGCTGGCAGCGCAGGAGTAAATATCCCTGGCTGTCGTACACGGCAACCGAACCGGCGTTGTCCCCCGGTTCCGCTTTTTCTTGTGGCTGGAGATCCCAGCGGATCTCGGCTTTGTTCCGTTCCCAGGCTGCCGTCAGCAGCCAGCAATCCCGGCTGACGGTCAAGCGCCGGTATTGGCCTTTTCCCGCAGGCAGCGCCGCCACCGTTTCTCCTTGGGCGAACAAGCGGTGCAGCACATAATTTTGCGCCCCATACTCCAGCAGCCGCATGCTTTCGCCATAGCGATCTATGCTGTGCAGTACTGCGCTGACATAATGGGCGTCTCCCTCCTGCCGGGAGGCGATCAGGCAGCTGCCTGCCGCATCGGTGGTGCCGGTTTTGACCCCGTCGATGGCGTCGTCCTGCCACAGCAGCTTGTTGGTGTTTTGCAGATGGCGGTAGCTGGCGCCGGTGCCAATTTCCGCGTATTTGCTGGAAACAATCGCGGCAAAGGTTTGGTTTTGCAAGGCGTACCCGGCAATTTCTGCCAGATCCAAGGCGCTGATCAGATGGTTTTGCGCAGGCAGGCCGTTGCAGTTGACCAAATTGGCGTCGTAGATGCCCAGGCTATGGGCCTTGGTGTTGAGCCAGTGGATAAACAATGCTTCCTCCCCAGCAGCTTGCTCCGCTAAAGCCACGCAGGCGTCGTTACCCGAGCGCAGCAAAGCCCCTTTCAGCAGCTCTTCCACCGTTAGTGTTTCCCCTAGCCGCAAATGGATGCTGGATTCGCCCACGGCGGCGGCTTTGGCGCTGATTTGCGCTACCTCGTCCAGTTGGGTGATGTCTAAAACAGTGATGGCGGTGAGGATTTTGGAGGTAGAGGCCGGTGGCAGGGGCGTTTGTCCCTGTTGCAAAAACAAGACCCGTCCGCTGGTGCTTTCGATCAGCGCGGCGGCTTTGGCGCCCACGCCTTGCCCCGCGGCAGCGTCCTCCCGGGTTAAAGAGAGGGGCAGATACCAGACACTGTCCGTTTCCGCTGCCCAGCTGGGTGTGGCAAGCAGACACCATAGCAGCAGACACCATAGCAGCAGGCGCCCTAGAGAAAGCCGCTCTGGATTGACCAGCCGTTTAGGGTGTGCTGGTGCTGATATTTTCTGATACCGTAGCAAATTCCCACCCCTTCTCCCTGACCAGGGTAATCATTTGCGGCAACGCGGCGGCAGTGGATTCGGTGGGATGGGTCAAAATGATCCCGCCGGCGGTCAGCTTTTTGTCGATGCGGCTGATGATGGTTTCCACATCCGGCTTTTGCCAGTCGATGGTATCCGCGCTCCATAAGATCGTTTGATAACCGGCCTGCTCTGCTGCTTGCAGCACATGCGCCTCACATTCGCCGGAGGGTGGGGCGTACAGGCAGGTAAGATAACCGGTAGCCTGAAAAATGGCCTGTTCCGTGCGGGAAATTTCATCTACCAGCTCTTCCACGGTGGAGGCGTTGGGACTTTTGTGGCTGTAGCCGTGGTTGCCCAGCTCATGACCGCCTGCGGCAATGGCTTTGGCCAGCTCCGGGTTTTCCGTCGCCCAGCGTCCTGTTAAAAAGAAGGTGGCTTTTACCCCGTTGTCGGCTAGGGTTTGCAGCATGGCGGGCAAGTATTCGTTTCCCCAATCCACGTTAACGGTAAGGCTGACCAGCTTGCTTTGGCCGTCTCCGGAGCGATAGGGCTCCGCTACCGTGCTGACCACCGGCGGCGGCAACAGCAGCAGTCCCGCCAAGGTCAAACATAAGATGGCCAGACAGGCATATAAATAGTTCTTTTTGACATAAAACGTGCGCATCCATATCCCTCCCTGTTGCTTTCGTTAGTATATATGAAATAACAGCGCAGGTTATTCAATGCAGCAGAATAAAAAACCACCCGGGCAGGGAACCTGTCGCCCGGGTGGAAAAAGCATTGCTGTTTTGCGGTGTATTAATAATCCAGACCCATTTCGCTCATGGCCTGCTTGCGGGAAAGCTTAACTTTGCCGGTGGCTTTGTCTACGTTGATGCATTTTACCCACATTTCTTCGCCTTCGCTACAAACGTCTTCCACTTTGGCTACCCGTTTGCTGGCCAGCTCGGAAATATGCACCATACCGTCTTTGCCGGAGCCGCCCATCACGCCGGGGATGATCTCTACAAAAGCGCCAAACTCCATGATTTTGACAACCTTGCCCTTGTAGATCCGGCCAACCTCGGGTTCGGCAACGATGCTTTGGATAATTTGCAGTGCCTGGTCGCCTTTGGCACTGTCCACGCTGGCTACAAACACCCGTCCATCGTCCTCGATATCAATCTGGGCGCCGGTGGTTTCCACAATTTTTTTGATTACCTTGCCGCCGCTGCCGATGACGTCGCGGATCTTGTCCGGGTCAATTTGGATGGTGATACTCCGGGGGGCAAAGGGAGAGAGTTCTTTGCGGGGAGCGGCGATGGCTTCCAGCA
>CAYOVS010000256.1:0-2782 GCA_964407445.1 uncultured Peptococcaceae bacterium | reverse complement strand
GGTCATATGTTTGGCTACCCCGGTGGCTATTCTACTAGGCAGCGGGATTGCCGCGGCTGTCCCTGAAGTGGCCGACAGTTTAAATAACCCGGGCGCACATGGGCTATCCGAGCTTTTGTATGCTTATTCGTCTTGCGGGGGTAACAACGGGTCCGCATTTGCAGGTTTCAACGCTAACACCATATTCCTCAATATCTCTTTGGCTTTGGTCATGTTGTTCGCCCGTTTTGTGCCGATTATCGCAACTTTGGCTATTGCTGAGAGCATGGTAGGTAAGAAGAGAATTGCGCAAACTTCTGGTACGCTTTCTACTACCAACGCGACGTTTGTATTTTTATTGATTTTGGTCGTGCTTTTGGTGGGGGCTTTGAGTTTCTTCCCGGCACTATCCCTGGGGCCGCTTGCTGAATTCTTCAGCAGTATGGTTTAAAGGAGGTTTGACGAATGAAAACCAATGCGTTTGCAGATAAAAAAATACTGGTACGGGCCATAAAAGATTCTTTTGTCCAAGTATCGCCCAGGACCCAAGCCCAGAACCCGGTTATGCTGCTGGTTTATGTATCAGCGATTCTGACTAGCTGTCTATGGGTGGTTTCTCTAACTGGATTGCGCGATGCGGGTTCTGGTTATACGCTGGCGATAGCCATTGTTCTCTGGTTTACGGTTTTGTTTGCCAATTTTGCGGAAGCCATCGCCGAAGGAAGAGGCAAAGCACAGGCAGATGCCTTGCGGGCCTCGAAAAAAGATGTGGAAGCACATAAAATACCTGTTGTTGATCAGAAAGATGAGGTGGTAAGCCTTTCTTCTGTTTTGTTAAAGAAAGGTGATATCGTCATCGTGACAGCTGGCGAACAGATTCCGGCAGACGGAGAGGTTTTGGAAGGGGCAGCATCTATTGATGAAAGCGCCATTACCGGTGAGTCAGCGCCGGTTATTCGCGAAAGCGGCGGGGACAGAAGCGCTGTTACCGGGGGAACTACCGTCCTTTCAGACTGGATTGTGATGCAGGTGGTCAACGAGGCCGGGGAGAGTTTTCTGGATAAAATGATCGCCATGGTTGAAGGGGCCGCTCGCAAGAAAACGCCCAATGAGATTGCATTGCAAATTTTTTTGGTGGCATTATCCATCATTTTTATAATGGTAACCGTTTCGTTATACACCTACTCCGCCTTTTCAGCCCAACAAGCCGGTATCGCCAATCCTACCTCTGTGACAACCTTAGTGGCCTTACTGGTCTGCCTGGCGCCTACCACTATTGGCGCCTTGCTGTCTGCCATTGGGATTGCGGGTATGAGTCGTTTGAACCAGGCCAATGTGTTGGCTATGAGCGGCCGCGCTATTGAAGCGGCTGGCGATGTGGATATTCTAATGCTGGATAAGACGGGGACTATTACTTTGGGAAACCGGCAGGCATTTGCTTTTATGCCGGTTGACGGAACCGATATAAAAGAATTGGCGGATGCCGCACAGCTCGCGTCGCTTGCGGATGAAACACCGGAAGGCAGAAGCATCGTGGTGCTGGCAAAGAAACAGTTCAATATAAGGGGCCGAAAAATGGGTGATAAAGACATGAACTTTATATCCTTTACAGCTAAAACGCGTATGAGCGGTGTGGATTACGATGGCAACGAAATCCGCAAGGGAGCAGCTGAAGCCGTGAAGGAATATGTATTGAACTATGGTGGAACATATAGCGGGGCGTGTGAAGAGGCTGTCCGTAACATTGCCCAACAGGGAGGAACGCCGCTGGTGGTAGCGAAAAATCACCAGATCCTCGGCGTTGTCTATCTAAAAGATATCGTGAAGGAAGGGATTCGTGAGAAGTTTGCCGATCTGCGTAAAATGGGAATTAAAAGTATCATGATTACCGGAGATAACCCGTTAACGGCTGCTGCGATTGCCGCGGAGGCCGGCGTGGATGATTTCCTGGCTGAGGCAACGCCGGAGACAAAGCTGGCTATGATTCGTGACTTTCAGACCAAAGGACATCTGGTGGCCATGACCGGTGATGGAACCAATGATGCACCGGCACTGGCCCAGGCAGATGTGGCCGTGGCGATGAATACTGGAACCCAAGCTGCCAAGGAAGCTGGAAATATGGTGGATTTGGATTCTTCCCCCACCAAATTAATCGATATTGTGCACATTGGCAAACAGCTGCTGATGACGAGGGGGAGTCTGACAACCTTTTCCATAGCCAATGACGTGGCCAAATACTTTGCTATTATTCCAGCTTTGTTTATGGGTTTGTATCCGGGCTTAGCTACGCTGAATATCATGAACCTTCATTCCGCACAAAGCGCGGTGTTGTCAGCTATTATTTACAATGCGCTGATTATCGTAGCCTTGATTCCGTTGGCCTTAAGGGGCGTAAAGTACACGGAGGTAGCAGCAGAGAAATTGTTGCAGCGTAACCTACTCATCTATGGCGTAGGGGGATTGATTGCTCCGTTTATCTTTATTAAGTTACTTGACATCCTGCTGGCGGCACTTGGCCTAGCTTAAAGGAGGGCTTACAATGATACAAATAATAAAATCTACCTTGTCTCGTGCGAGTTTGTTCTTTTTACTATTTACGCTGCTCTGTGGAGTCGTATATACAGCGGTGGTAACCGGTATGGCGCAACTCATTTTTCCAAAGCAGGCGAATGGCAGTATCATCGAAGTAGATGGCAAGAAATATGGCAGTGAATGGTTGGGACAGCAATATACGGATGAAAGGCATATGTGGGGACGAATTATGCAGGTGGATGTTTCGACTTTTCAGACGAAAGATGGGCAG
>CAYOVS010000255.1:0-2814 GCA_964407445.1 uncultured Peptococcaceae bacterium | reverse complement strand
TATCTTAATTAAAGGCAAACTTTTTAGCAGATCATACCTGCATAATTTCTTTTTCTTTGTTGCTCAGAACTTCCTCCAGACGCTTGATATATTTATCGGTAAGCTTCTGGGCGTCGTCCAGACCTTTTTTCACTTCGTCTTCCGAGACCTCTTTGGCTTTTTCCAGCTTTTTGATCTCGTCATTAATGTCGCGGCGAATATTGCGTACCGCCACTTTTGCTTCTTCGGCCTTTTTGCCGCATTGTTTTACCAAATCCTTGCGGGTTTCTTCCGTCAACTGGGGAACCGTCAACCGAATGACGGTACCGTCGCTGTTGGGCGTCATCCCCAAATCGGATTTCATAATTGCCTTTTCAATGGCGGCTACATTGTTTTTGTCCCAGGGTTGAATGAGAATCAGCCGTGGTTCGGGGCAGGAGATATTGGCCATTTGATTGATGGGTGTAGGCGTACCGTAGTATTCCACCACCAGCTTGTCCAATAAAGCCGGGGTAGCGCGGCCTGCTCTGAGAGAACCAAAATCGCTGACCAGGATGCTTTCCACTTTGCCCATTCTGCTTTCGGCATCGGCAAGTATCTCTTTAATCATCGCTTTCACCTCCAAGATAGGTTCCAATATTTTCTCCCATAACCGCCCGGACAATATTGTCCTGACCGTTGATATCAAATACCAGCAACGGTATATGATTGTCCCGGCACAAGGAGGCGGCTGTGGAATCCATAACATGCAGCTCTTTGTTGAGAATATCCAGATAACTCAAGGATGAAAAGCGTTTGGCGTCCGGATTAAGCTTGGGGTCGCTGTCGTAAACGCCATCCACCTTTTTGGCCATTAATATGACATCTGCGTTAATTTCCGCCGCCCGCAGCGCTGCTGTGGTATCGGTGGAAAAATAGGGATTGCCGGTACCCGCGGCAAAAATCACCACTCGTCCCTTTTCCAGATGGCGAATTGCCCGCAACCGAATATAGGGCTCGGCAACCTGCCGCATTTCGATCGCGGACATTACCCGACAATCCACACCGCTTTGTTCCAAAGCGTCCCGTAACGCCAAGGCATTGATTGTGGTAGCCAACATCCCCATATAATCAGAGGTGGCCCGTTCCATACCCCGGGCACTACCGGCAATACCACGCCAGATATTGCCGCCCCCAACTACCAGTGCTACTTCCACACCTAAACCGGTCACATCACGAATCTGTCCGGCAATCGCTTCTAAGGTATCGTTTTCGATCCCAAAGCTGCGTTCCCCCGCCAGACTTTCCCCGCTGATCTTTAAAATAACCCGTTTATACTTTGGCTGCATAGGCTGACTCCGTATTCTTACTTATTCTGCGCATTGAGGGCGGCCACTTCCTCCGCCAGATTGCTTTCCTTCTTTTCGATGCCTTCGCCCACTACAAACCGGGCAAACCGGCGGATAGAGATGTTCTCGCCGATCTTGGCAATCTTTTCGGTCAGGTACTGGGTCACGGTCTGGTCATTGTTCTTGATATAGACCTGTTCCATCAGGCAGACTTCTTTGTAGTATTTTTCGATGCGGCCTTCCACGATCTTGTCCAAAATCTTTTCGGGCTTGCCGTCGTTGATGGCCTGCGCCCGGGCGACGGTTTTTTCTCTTTCCAAAATCTCGGCGGGCACTTCTTCCCGGCGAATATATTCGGGGTTGGCGGCAGCAATTTGCATCGCGATATCGCGGCAGAATTCTTTATATTCGGCGGTTTTGGCAACAAAGTCGGTTTCGCAGTTGATTTCTACCAAAACGCCAATACGGCCGCCACCATGAATATAGGCTTCCACCAGCCCCTCGGCTGCAATCCGGCCCGCTTTTTTGGCAGCAGCAGCCAAGCCTTTTTCCCGCAGCAGGTCAATGGCTTTTTCCATATCGCCATCAGCCTCTGTTAAGGCTCTTTTGCAATCCATCATACCGGCGCCGGTTCTTTCCCGTAAATCTCTAACTGTTTCCGCACTAATCATTCTTGTATCCTCCTCGTCAATTATCTCGTTGCAATTTAAGCCCCGGCAGCCTCGTCCATATCGGCTTTGGCAGTCTCTTCTTCGCTGAGACCGGCTGCCGCAGCCAGCTCGGCATCCATACCCTGACGGCCTTCGATAATAGCGTCGGCCATTTTGGCAGCCAACAGCTTGACCGCACGGATGGCGTCGTCGTTGCCGGGGATGACATAATCAATTTCATCGGGATCACAGTTGGTATCCACGATGCCAACGATGGGGATATGCAGCAAACGAGCTTCCGCAACGGCGATTCTTTCTTTGCGGGGGTCAACCACAAACAAGGCGCCGGGCAGCTTATGCATATCCTTGATGCCGCCCAGGAAGCGGTCTAATTTGATCTTTTGCGCTTTTAAAGCAGAAACTTCTTTTTTGGGCAGCGCCTCGAAGGTGCCGTCTGTTTCCATTCTTTCCAGGGAGCGAAGATACTCAATACGGCTTTGGATGGTTTTGAAATTGGTGAGCATGCCGCCCAGCCAACGCTCGTTCACATAGAACTGACCGCAACGCTCGGCTTCTTCTTTGATCGAATCCTGCGCTTGCTTTTTGGTGCCGACAAACAGCACGCTTTTGCCTTCGCCGGCTACGCTTTTGATGAAGTTATACGCTTCGTCAACTTTGTGCACGGTTTTTTGCAGGTCGATGATATAGATGCCGTTGCGCTCGGTAAAGATATACTTGCCCATCTTGGGGTTCCAGCGGCGGGTCTGATGTCCGAAATGAACGCCCGCTTCCAAAAGTTGTTTCATAGAAATGACTGCCATGTTTGTATCCTCCTTATTTTTTTGGTTATACCCGCC
>CAYOVS010000254.1:0-2843 GCA_964407445.1 uncultured Peptococcaceae bacterium | reverse complement strand
CTTTACGTATAAGGGTTGCTTTTTCTCTAACGTGCGCGAGTTGCACCGCTTTTTGTTAATCGGCAAAACCGGACGATTGATAACCGGTTCTGTTTCGTTTATTTTTGCCGCGATACTTATTTCCGGATTGTTTTTGAATCTTCCGGCTTCTCTGCAAAAAATGACCGCCTAAACGGCGATAAATGTGAAACTAATTTTAAAAACAGCATAATAAGCGGCGCCAACAGTTGGCGCCGCTTTTTTATTTGGAGATGTGCCGTCCAATTTTCCTCAGGGCTGTAGCTGCTATGCGGTGAAAATAAGGGTGCTACAGGTATTGGATGCGGTTTTGGCTGGCTTGGTATTGTGCCGGGTTTTGCAGATAGCCGCCGTTCAGATAGTCGATCAGGGCGGTATAATCCTCGGTAAATTGATCCAGCAAATAGGTATTGTCGGCAAACATGGTGTAGCCGTCGCCGCATTGCTTGAGCAAGTAGTCATGGCTGACCAGAGTATAGGTGGCGTCCGGGTTTAGCGCTATGCCGTTTACCAGCACGTTTTGCACCCGTCGGGGCCCTTCGCCCACGGCGGTAAACAGCCCGCTTTCATCCAAAAGCACCGGTGAAGGCTGGGAAAGATCTACTTGAAAGCAAAGGCCGGAAACTTGCAGGAAGCCGCCGTAATTTTCAGGGGCGCAGTGCACGCTTAGCTCCAGTGCGTCCAGAAGCTCCTGCCCGGTCACTTCCACTTTGCACAGCATATTGCCATAGGGAAAGACCTGGAGGATATTGCCATAGGTGATGGAGCCGGCGGGCAGATTGCTGCGGATGCCGCCGCCGTTGACAAAGGCAATATCCGCCTTTGCTGCCGCCCGGTAGGCATCGGCGCACAGGTCGCCCAGATTGGTTTCCTCCTTGCGCACCAGCCATTGTTCGCTTTGGGGGTCTGCGCTGTACAGCGTATCTTGTACGGTTGCTGCCTCCTGCTCCAAAAATGCCTGGTAGCTGCTTTGCAGGGAGGCGATCTCTGCCGTTATGGTAGGGTCTTTTTCACTGTAGTCGGAGATCAACCCGGTGGAAAGATTGCCTTGCTGATCCAGCAGCAGCATGCCGATGGCGTGAAGCTGGGTGCCGGTTTGGCTGAGCAGTACCCAGCCCCCATCATTGTTTTGGACCATGGCACATTCTATGATGCTGTGCGAGTGGCCGTCCAGCACCGCGTTGATGCCGTTGGTGTTGGCGATCAGCTTTTCGGCGGTATAGGGATTTGCGGCGTCCCCCTGGCCTAAATGGCAAAGGGCGATCACATAATCGGCTCCGGCCTTTTGGGCGTTGTCTACCGTTTTTTGCACCAGATCGTATAACGCCTGCCCGTCACTACCGCTGCCAAAGCTGTAGCAAAAATTGCCGTCCTCGTCCATAAAATGGGTAGGACTGCTGCTGGTGATCGTCAGTGGCGTGGTCACCCCCACCAGAGCCAGCTTGATTCCGGCGGTCTCCACCATGGTATAGGGGGCAAACACCGGTTGGTTGGTATTGGTGCGCAGATCGGTAAAATTGGCGCAAAGATAGGGGAAATCCGCCTGCTGTGCCAGGGCTTGCAGCTGTTCCACGCCGTAATCAAATTCGTGGTTTCCCGGGATGGCAGCGGTATAGCCCAGCTTGTTCATCAGCTTGATGATATCTTCCCCCTGGGAAAGGGAGCCCATGGGCGCTCCCTGAATCGCATCGCCGCAATCCACCAGCAGCACCTGACAGCCGGTTTGGGTCAGTTGATTTTTGTACGCCGCCAAACCGGCATAGCCGATGTTCTCCTCTACAGCGCAGTGTACATCGTTGGTATACAGCAGCACCAGATCCTGCTGAGTTAAGGCCTGGGCGCCGGTGCAGCCTGTCAGCAGGCACAGCAGCAGGAGCAGCACCGCCAACAGCAAACCGGATCTGCTTGTTGTTTTCTTATGCATCAATTGTCCGTCCTTTGGAAAAAGTAGTGTTGCTTTATCTGCATCACAAGAGCCATTATAAGCGCTGAGCCTGCGGTTTGCAAACAGTTTTTTCAAAGGACGGGGGCATTTCGCCTGTTTTGACGGGATCGGATTTGCGATTGCGTCAGGAACGTGTTGCTTTGTTTAGATGCTTTGCTGTAAAGAGGGCGTGGTTTGTGGGAACAGGGGGCTTTTGCCCAAGGTGGTTGTTTCGCTGCTGTAGCGGGCGGCCAGGCAGATCCCGGCCAGCATCAGGATGGCTCCCAGCAGATTGAGGGGGGAAAGCTGTTCCCGCAAAAAGACCAACCCCAGCCCCATGCTGACCACCGGCTCCAGAGAGAAGATCAGGCTGGCGCGGATGGGGGTGGCATAACGCTGCGCCATGGCCTGCACCACCAGACCCAGCGCACTGCAAAAGATTGCCAAAACCAGCACGCCCAGCCAAGCTTGGGCGCCTTGGGGCAGGGCTGGGGTTTCCCACAGGGCGGAGGCCGCAAAGCCAAGGGCGGCGGCAAAGCCCATTTGTAAAGCGCCCAGCAGCACCGGGTCTTGCTTTTTTACGGCGGCGTCGGTTACCAGCACATAGATGGCGTTAAAGACCGCCGCCAAAATGCATAGCAAATCTCCCTGGCCTATGTGGCCGCCGCCTTGCAAGGTCAATAGGGCGATGCCGCCGGTAGCGACCACGATTCCTGTGGTCACCTGCCACAGCGGGGCTTTTTTGGCCAGCAGGCTGCTAATGGCGGGGACGATGCAGATGGAAAGCGCGGTGAGAAAACCGGCGTTGGCGGTAGAGGTTTGGGCGATGCCCCGCAGCAGCAGATAAATGATGGCAAACAATAGCCCGCCTAGCAGCAGACTGTATTGCAGCAGCTTGCGG
>CAYOVS010000253.1:0-2852 GCA_964407445.1 uncultured Peptococcaceae bacterium | reverse complement strand
CCATACTTTCAGATACAAGCTACAGCGGCATTACCGGCAAGAACGTCTGGCATTTTCCGCAATTTGCCGGTCGGTTTTTCGCCTGGTTCTGGCAACAAAATCCTCTACCTCTTCGTAATTCAGGGCAGCGGCAATACAATGCCCCACGCAGCGGGGATTTCCTCCGCACAGATCGCACTTCGCGCTGACCAATCTTTTTTCATCAAAGTGGATATTGCCGTAGGGGCAAGCCAGGATGCACATTTTGCAGCCTGCGCACTTTTCCTGATTAATCCGCACCGCGTTGGTTTCCTCATCCCGATAAATTGCCCCAGCGGGACAAACATTTAAGCACCAGGCTTCCTCGCAATGCAGGCAAGTCATGGGAATGATTGCGTGATCGTCGATATAGTGATTTACTCTAATTTGCGAAGCATATCGTTCACAGGTGGTTTTTGATTTTGCAAAAGCGCAAGCCAGTTCGCAGTTGCGGCAACCTACGCATTTTGACGTATCCATGGTAATAACCTTCATCTTTTTTCCCCCTTGTTTGACCCTATTGGCAGCAGACCTATTTTTCGTCCAGCTTCTCTATTTTTACCCAAACGCTTTTCAAAGCGGGAAAACCGGAAATAGGATCGCAGGCTTCCATAAAATCGTAGGTAAGCAGATTCACGTTTTCACCTACATAGCCATGGGTATGCTGCACCGAGCCCCGGAAGATTTCTTTTTCGTGCAAAATCTTCACATAGGTTTCGATACTGCCCACGGAAGAGCTGACGCGAACCCGATCGCCGTCCTTTAGTTGCAGTTCCGCCGCGTCGTCCGGATGCATTTCCAAAAAGCCATGGGGCTCTGCCGCGTAGAATTGAGGAATATTGCGATAGCGCCCATGAAAATATTTTTGCCGTCTGGCGCCGGTAGCCAGCATATACGGATATTCTGGATCTGCGTGCTGTTCAAAATAGGAAGGCAAAAACTTGGGCAAGCCGCAGATTCCCGGCCGCTGCTTTTCTTCCAGATAGGCGGAAAACAGCTCTACTTTGCCGGAAGGCGTATTAAACGGCTTTTCGCCCCGGGCTGCTTTGGCAAGATGCTTCTCCAAAGCAGGCACTTCCTTGATAAAACCGCTGGGATGCTGGTGCAAATCGGCGGTGGTGTATCCGGTAGGCTCCAGCAGCCATTCGTTCAAGGCCCGGTCGTCCTCCCAAGGGAACCACTCTTCTGCGCCCATTCTTTGCGCCAACGCTTTGAAGAACTGATATTCTGTAGGCAAATCATAATCCAAATATTTTCCTGTGATAAACGCAGTTCCCTCCGCAGAGCTGCAGAAAATTTCTTCTCTTTCCAAGAAAGAGGCGGCAGGCAGCACATAATCCGCCAATTGCGCCGTTTCCGTCAGGAACAGATCCCGCACTACCAAGAGTTTCAGCTTGGATAAGGCTTCTTTCACCTTTGCGGAATTGGCATTGGTCATCACCGGATTGGCGGCCGTCATCACCAGACCGGTAAAGGGATAGGGCTGACCGCTGAGGATCTGATCCATCAGCCGCAGAGTGTGACATTCCTGTCTTCTTTCATATAATACTGGAAACTGCTCCCGGCCAATGGGGCTCAGCTCCAAAAGGGGCTTTTGGTCATAGATGGTTAAGGAGCGCATACCAAAGGGAGAAGGAATCTTCATACCGCCTTCCCGGTCGGTGGTTCCCGCCAGCACGTCGATCAGCGCCACCGAACGGATGGTGTTTACGCCGTTGATCTGGTGTTCCAGACCGGTGCCGATCCAACTGCAAATGCGGGGGCGAGCCTTGGCGATCTCATCCACGATTTTGCCGATATATTCGGCCTTCACCGTGGTGATCTCCTCTACTTTTTCCGGGGTAAAGCTTTCTGCATACTCTTTTACCTGATCAAAACCAACGGTAAACTGCTCCACAAAGGGATAATCCACCTCGCCGCGGCGAATCATCTCCCGGATAATCCCCCAAGCCAAAGCACCGTCGGTACCGGGCTTGATTTTGATAAAGATATCCGCCTGGCGGGCAATTTCCGTATAACGGGTATCTACAACGATCAGCTTTCCTCCTTGCTCCCGGGCAAGATTGATCGACTGCATCCAGTCGGGATGGGAAATCGGCGCATTGGTGCCCCATTGCAGCACCAGCTTGGCATTGGCGTAATCAGCCATGGGCCAGCAGCCGTAAATCAGCGAAAAGGCCAGGTAACGACTGGCAAAGCATTGGGTATCATTGGAAAAATAGTTAGGAGAGCCTACCGCATGAATAAAGCGGCGAGCCAGCTCCTCCTGCTGGGCAAAGTCAATGCCTTCGCCCTTCCAGACGCCGATGGTATTGGGGCCGTATTCCTTTTGCAAACTGAGCAACTTTTGGGCAATCTCATCCAAAGCCTGCTCATAGGAAATTTCCTCAAAGGCGCCGGAAGCATTTTTTTTCAGCGGCTTCATCAGCCGATCCGGCAAATTGAGCCAAGTCGGCGAAGAACTTCCCTTGATACAGGTGCGGCCATGGCTGCGCAAATTATCTTTATCGCCTTCCACATAAACCAGCTTATTATCACAAATATGCGCATCAATACCACATAAAGTGCCGCACATCCGGCAAGTTGTTTTGTAAACTTTTGTATCCCCCACGATGATAGCTCCTTCCCATTTCTCTATGCGTAATGATGTTTATTTTTGGAACAGACGAATGGTCAAATATGCAGATAATTTCTGCGGCAGGCAGTCAATGGCAATATGCTTGCGAATGATCGGCCGTAGCTTGCCAAACAAGGATACAGATTCGGAGCCGCCAACTAGGCACAGCCCTACAATCAGCCCATCTTTATAGCAAACCTTCAAATATCCCTGCACT
>CAYOVS010000252.1:0-2863 GCA_964407445.1 uncultured Peptococcaceae bacterium | reverse complement strand
ATAATAATCGGCAGAATACTTTTTGCGCAAATACTCCCAAAACGGCCAAACAATATTGATATCGGAAAACTCCATCATCGAAAAAACATCCTGCGCCTTGATTAAAAAAATCTGCTCATTTTCTTTGACATACAAAAGGTTGTGATCCGCTTCCTCCCGCCCCGTCAAAATCACCTGATAGCTTTGATAGCTGTCCAGCATATCCACAATGCTTTGCAAGTGCGCTTTATATTGCGCCGGTTGATAAAACTGCTTTTCTGCACTCAAATGGCAGGCTGTGGAAACCGGCGCCCGTCCCTGCCGGATTTCCGCAAGGGAGGCCAATGGAATGATATCAATGTAATGCTTGCGCCCACGCAAGCTGGCAAAATAATTATTTTTGCGTATCATCATGCTTTTAAAACTATTGGTCAGCTTGAGATTATCATCTCCCAATATTTCGTCCGCCAAATCCATCGGCATAGACATGATCGATAGGGAGTCATTTTTTTGCAGGCAATTGACAGAATAATTGCCGGGAGAGGCAATACAGCTTAATAAATAGGCCAAAGCGTTGTTACCGATATAGGTTCTGGTCACGCTACTGCACATTGCCAGATAATCCTGAAACTCCGCCGCATACAAATCTACCAGCAGTTTATCGGTAATCAAATAACAAACATTACTTTGCTGCGGCAGGCCGACAGAGGTAGACACAATAGCGCCGATCTCCGGCACCACAATCAAGGTGCGATGATACACCGCATCCCGCAAACCGGGATAAAAATAGGTTTCTACTGTTCCGGCCAAATACGCAGGCAGCCACAGCCGAATAGAGTCATATACATAGTCCAAGTCTACATCAGGACGAATAATCCGCTGAAACAAGCAGCCTTTTTGGGATAACCGCTGTAGATACCCCAAAAGTTGGCCTTCGATAAAATCATCCTCCTGCATCCAGAGATTGCTCTCGTCCGAGCAGAGCTTCACTACACAGGGCTGTTCATGCTTCATCACATGCGCAAACAAAACCTGTACAGCACGACGTTTACCGTCATTGCCGTAAAAAGCCACCACCGACTTGCTTTTTGCAGGTACTATCATACCTGCGGCAGCATCTCCATCTTCCGCAGACGCGCCAACAAGTTGAAATTGTTCAAAGGTTTGTGAAAGGCGCACTGCATCTGTGGAGGGGTCAATTTGCTCCTCTGTCAGCCAATGAGCAATATTCTCGGCCAAGACCGTAACATCCACAGGAAATTTTAGGGGAATGGTATTGATTTTTTCGGCCAAAGCAATTTGTTGATATTGACTTGAACACGACTTTGCAAAACAATCCGCCATAGAAAAAATATATTCCGCGTTTTGCGGTAGTTTTCTTGCACCGCTACGCAATCTGCTGATCTGAGAAGGGTCAACACAAATTTCCTGCGCCAGTTTTTTATTGGTAATACCGGCAAGATTCATTAAAAAAGAAAGTTTATCCGCAAAATTCATTTTCAGCCTACCTCACATTATAACATGAACAGTATCCGTCATTTTTTTTGCCGGAAAGTGGCATTGCCAAGAAGAGTATTTGCTTTGAAATATCAAATAGCTATGCTAGAATGAACTTGGGTATTAACTTGGGCATTATAAAATACAGGTATAAAAACATAGGCATTATAAAATAAAGAAACAAATAGTTGTGCGTCAACACCTACCATATTAAAAGATTGTAGTGACAGGAAAAAAACCACATTTTTGATTTAATATATGGAAATCTTATAAATATCCATATAATTAGTTTAACATATCACAGAGCAAGAAACAAGAGTCGTCTTGCTGTTTTTCTGTGCGGACAAAGGGTCTTTCCCCTTATACGAAAGAGAAACTCCCATAGTGAAAAAAGCAGCAACCGCGACACACGGAATGAAAAGAAACAAGCATACGCAAATATGTGCCAAACCTCCCTTTTGGCAATGTCGTTTGGATTCCTCGCTATCTAACCGATCAACCAAACGACTGGTGGGCTGCGGCAAAAGCTACATTTGCTGCAGCTCGCCTCCTAACTACCTAAGGAAGTCAAAAAAGCTTTGCCCCATTGCTAAAAAGCAACGGAGCAAAGCTTTTTTTATGCCATAAAACGAATTACGAATTGGTTTTAGGCCGTTTTTCGTTCATCAGACACAACCGATTTTTTCTGCTTTTCATTTTGGCTCACCACCATAATTGCGGCGCCAAAAATGGCAACAGAACCAAGCCCTATTCGCAGCGTGACTTTTTCGTTTAAAAGCAAGACGCCAAAGATCGTGGCAAAAATAGATTCTGTGGCGGCAATAATCGCACCTCTGGTAGAATCGGACTGTTTTAATGCCCAGGAAAACAAAATATTGCAAATACCAGCGCAAAGCACCGAGATAAACAACAGTTTCCACCAGGAACCGGGCAAATATGCGGTGGGCCAACCATGTTGTATGCAGGTTGCGCCGATAAAGAGCAGTGCAGCAGACAGCGTAGATACAAAACAAAAGCCCAACAAATCCACAGCAGGCTTTTTCAACGCCTTGTCGGTTAGAATCATCGAAAAGGTGCAGAAAACAGCGGCAAGAATAATAACACTGTCCGCCGGATAAAGCGAAAAGCGATCATTTAAACTCATCAGGCCAATCCCGCCCAGACAAATCAATGCAGCAAATACCTGCCGCAGTGCCGGTTTTGTTTTGTACAACAGCCAGGTTGCAAAGGGAATCAGAATAATGTAGACAGAGGTTAGGAAAGAACCTTTGCCTGCTGCCGTATACTGCAGGCCATACGTTTGGCACCAAACAAAAGCGACATTGAGCAAGCTTGAAAGGACGCCATAATAGATGGTTTGTTTATTTATCTTTATTTTCTTGAGTTT
>CAYOVS010000251.1:0-2904 GCA_964407445.1 uncultured Peptococcaceae bacterium | reverse complement strand
CCGCAGGAAAGGTGTTCCTATTGTTATCAAAGCCGCTTGCAGGCAACAGCTGCTTTGGCAAAGCAATTGGCCTTTGACGCTTTTTCTACCACTCTGCTGGTGAGTCCCTATCAAAAGCATCAAGAAATTGTGCGGATCGGCGAAAAAGTTGGGGAGAAATTTGACGTACCGTTCTTTTATGAAGATTTTCGCCCCTGGTTTCGGCAGGGGCAGGCACAGGCTCGGCAAGCGCAGTTGTATATGCAAAAATATTGCGGCTGCATCTACAGCGAAAAAGAGCGCTACTGCAAATAAGGAGGTTTTCTGTGAACAAGCATCGGACAGGAAAAGTAATTATTTGGTGCAGTCTGGTTTTGCTACTGCTTTTAGCGAGCAGCACGTTTGCTTTGGCAGCGGAAATTCCAACGGTTCGGGTCTTGCTGGAAAGCGTTGCCGCCAGCCAGCTTTCGGTAACCCTCAGCAATGGCGAATATACGGCCGTGAATGAGAACGGCGAAACGCTTGCCGCGTTATCTTCGGGAGATGTGGCGGAGATTGCCTATGCGGGCGGCAAGTATCAGCTTTCTGTCAATGGGGAAAGTGTGGCAACCGATCAGCCGGTGATTACGTTGGCGGCCCTGTCGGATGCAGGTTTATTTGCGTATGGCGGTAAACAGTATCGCGGTGATTTTAAAGCAATGAGCAGCGGCGTTTATTTTTATGCCATCAATGTACTGGATGTGGAACGCTATTTGTACGGTGTGGTGGGCAAGGAAATGGGCTATGGCTTCCCGGAGGAAGCCTTGAAAGCGCAAGCCATTGCCTCTCGTTCTTTTGCATTGGCCAAGGTGAAGCCGGGGAATATTTACTATGATTTGACCAATAATACGTCCTCCCAGACCTACGGCGGCTATGATGCGGAAGCCCCCGGCATTATCCAGGCGGTGGATGTAACCCGGGGTGTCGTGGTATATTATCAGGGCAAGGCTGTAGATACTGCTTATCACTCCAATGCAGGGGGCTATACAGAGGACAGCGCCAATATCTGGGGCAGCGGCGGTGTGCCGATCAAAGGCGTGGAATCGCCCTACGACAGCTACGCCGCAAAATATAGTAGCTACAGTGCAAGCAGCTATGCATGGACAGTGGAATACACGGCACAAAAAATGACAGAGCTGGCCAATGCCTATGGCAATACCGATATCGGTGATTTTGTGGAGATCTCGGCATTAACCAGCTATAACGGTGCCACCAGCGTTTCCGGACGGGCGCTTTCTGTGACGATTACCGGTACCAAAGGCAGTGTTACCGCCATTCGGGATAGCAATATCCGCCGTTTGCTGAGCTTGAAGAGCTCTTTATTCAGCATTGCCGGTACTGGTAGCGCAAGCGGCAGCGGCGATACTGTAGCATGGATGAAGGACAGCAGCGGCAAGCTGACCGCAGCTACTGTTGGCAGCCGGTTGTTTGGCTTGCGCAGTGGCGGAACCGCCACCCAGGTCAATGGGGAGAACAGCTCCTTTTATGTGATCAGCAGCAGCGGTACCAGCCAAATTAACAAATCCGGGGCAGCGGTTATCGGCAGCGGCACGGTGGTCATCAACGGCAAGGGATACGGTCATGGCGTTGGTTTAAGCCAGTGGGGCGCCATTGGCATGGCAGACAGCGGTTACAGTGCCAAGACAATTATTGAGCATTATTACTGCGGCGATGGCAATAGTTCCATTTCTGTTTACCAATTATATTAAGCGGGCGCGCGTAAACGCAAAAACCATTCTATAGCAAGAGAACGCTGCTAAAATGCGTTCGGGTACTGGGAGCGATTATGAGAGTAGACGACTTTGATTATTATTTGCCGGAAGAACTGATTGCCCAGGATGCGGCAGAGCCTCGGGATTCCTCCCGGCTGTTGGTAATGGATCGGCTGAGCGGTCAACTGACCCATGGAATCTTCCGCGATTTGGGAGATTATTTGCATACCGGCGATTTGCTGGTGTTGAACGAAACAAAGGTGTTGCCTGCCCGTATCTATGCCCACAGGGAAAGCGGCGCTGCAATAGAGCTTTTGCTTTTAAAACAAGTGGGACTGAATACCTGGCAAACTCTGGTGCGTCCCGGCAACAAGGCTTTGCCCGGGCGCACATTGTATTTTGATTTGCCCGATATCAGTGCGGATATTTTGGATACCGCAGAAGAAGGTACCCGGATCGTGGAATTTCATTATCAGGGAAATTTCTTTGATCTGTTGGATAAGCTGGGGACCATGCCGCTGCCGCCGTATATCAAAAAACCGTTGGTCGATCAAAGCCGCTACCAGCCGGTATATGCTAAGGAGCGGGGTAGCGCCGCCGCGCCAACCGCCGGATTGCATTTTACTCCTCAGCTGTTGGAGCGTTTGCCCAAAGAATACGGCATCCATGTTTGCAAGCTGCTGCTGCATGTGGGACTGGGAACCTTCCGTCCGGTAAAAACGGAGACGGTGGAAGACCATCATATGCACAGCGAGTATTACCGGCTCAGCGAGGAAACGGCGAAACAGATCAACGAAACCCGCAGCAAGGGCGGGAGAATCATCGCGGTAGGTACGACTTCGGTGCGCACGCTGGAAACCATTGCCGATGACAACGGTACGGTTACGGCTGGAGAAGGTTGGACGGAGAAGTTTATTTATCCCGGCTACCAATATAAGATTGTCGATGGCATGGTGACCAACTTCCATCTCCCCAAAAGCACGCTGATCATGCTGGTATCGGCATTTGCCGGCCGGGAAAATGTGCTGCGGGCCTATGCGACTGCCACAGAGGAGAAGTATCGCTTTTTCTCTTTTGGCGATGCAATGCTGGTCATATAGGCTGAAGGTATAGTGATTAACAAGTATTTTTTTAACACCTTGATAACACATTGAAAGAAAAGATTGGTCAAAAC
>CAYOVS010000250.1:0-2944 GCA_964407445.1 uncultured Peptococcaceae bacterium | reverse complement strand
GTTGAGATAGCGGGACAGGGATTTTACCCCCATATTGCAGCCATCGGTCATCAGATCGGCAATGGTTTGATCCTGAGGCTCCATAGCCAGCATCACATTGGTTTTGATCCAAGACATCCCTTGCGCCAGAGGATTAGGGTCTTTGCCGTCATCGCCGTATTGATCAAGCAGCTTTTCCGTTTTTTCCGCCAATTGCTGATGCTCCTGTTGGCAGCGGCTCAACAATTGGGTCAGCTTTGGTTCGCTAGCCTTGTCCTGCACCTGCTCAAAGGCGGCAACGCCCATTTTGATACCGGAATCACATTCCCTCAACAGCTTGATGGTGTCTTGCTCAATCACTTTTAAAAACCCCTTTCCAAACCTTTGCTATATTGCCTTTATCGTCCCCCTTTTTTGCGGATGCTATGCAAGGTTGTTTGCTTATTCCGGATCATTCCAGGGAATTTTTTCTTCTTTCAGCAATTTGTACATTTCTTTGGCCTGCTCGGTGCGGACATTTTCCGCCACCAGCAGCACCTCGGCCACCAGTAGTTTGCCGCCGTAGCTGATTTCCAGTGTGTCGCCAACCTCTACCTGACTGCCTGCTTTGGCCGGACGGCCGTTGATTTTGGCGCGTCCCGCATCACAAACCTCGTTTGCTACGGTGCGCCGTTTGATCAGCCGGGAGGTCTTTAAATATTTATCCAATCGCATTTGTGTTCTCCTTACAATCCTTTTGCTTTGGCTTCGTCCCACAAGTGATCCAGGGTGGCCAAGTCGGCCTGTCCCAGCTTGCCGCCTTGTTGTTCCAAGGTTTGTTCGATGTAGTCAAAGCGGCGCATAAATTTTTGGGAGCTGTGGCGCAAGGCGTCCTCTGCGTCCACATCCAAAAACCGAGCCAGATTGACCAGAGCAAACAGGCAGTCGCCTAGCTCGTCCCGGCGTTCCTCCTGGGTTTGGGCTTGATCCAGCTCGCCGATTTCTTCTGTCAGCTTGGCTCGGGGACCGCTGCTGTCCGGCCAGTCAAAGCCCACCCGGGCGGCCTTGTCCTGAATCTTTTGCGCCAGCAGCAAAGAAGGCAGATTGTCATTGACATACATCAGCCCTCGTTTGCTTTCCTTTTGGGGGCCGACTGCTTTTTCTGCGGCTTTGATCTCCTCCCATTTGGTCAGCACCTGACCTGCGGTCTCGGCGTGATCTGCGCCAAACACATGGGGATGGCGGCGCAGCATTTTGCGGCTGATTGCGTCTACGACGTCGTCAATGCCAAAACGCCCCTGTTCGGTGGCGATTTGCGCATGAAAAACCACTTGCAGCAGAGCGTCGCCCAGCTCGTCGCAGAGGGCTTCGTCGTCCTGGGCGTCAATGGCGTCCAAAACCTCGTAGGTTTCTTCCAAAAAATATTTTTTCAAGCTTTGATGATCCTGTTCTCTGTCCCACGGGCAGCCATCCTCGCCCCGGAGCTGAGCCATAATTTCTACCAGCTGTTGCCATTTGGCGGCGTCAGCTTTGCCGATTTCATTCATTGTTTTCACCTCTACCTTATTGTAGCAGAAGATTTGGGCGGATGCACCATAAATCTTCAAGTATTGTAGTTTTCTCCAAAAAACAGCAATTTTGCTCTTGCCGCCCCAATTGCAGCAGGCAATTGCGAGAAAATGTCTAAATTGTCCTTTTATACAGTTTATACAGTTTCAGGGTAGCAAAAACAGGAAGATCATGGGAGGCGGTTTGATGTCAAAGATTTTATTTACGGGGGCAACCATTATTGATTGCCGGGGCGGAGCACCTTTGGAAAATGGCCAGCTTTTAATTAAGGATCAAACAATTATTGCAGTGGATCGGCAAATCCCGGCTTTTTTAACGGCAGGCGCAAAGGTGATCGACGTCAGCGGCAGCTATATTATGCCGGGGTTGATCAATTGTCATGTGCATATTTTGGATGACGAAAACGATCCCAACGGCTTTGTGGCAATGAAGGAAAAATCACAGGCTCGTTCCACGCTGACCGGGGTAGCCAATCTGCGCAAGCTGCTGGCTTGCGGCATCACCTACTGCCGGGATGCCGGGGGGCCGCATTTTATCACCAGTGTGCTGCGTAGCGCGGTGCGAGCCGGTGAGATTGTCGGGCCGGAGTTTTTGTGCTGCGGTTATCCTTTGGTGATGACCGGCGGACATAGTTGGCCCTCCGCCTGGGAATGCGATGGCGAAGCCCAAGTGATGCAGGCGGTGCGGACGCAGATCAAGAACGGGGCGGACTTTATCAAGCTGATGGCGACAGGCGGCTATTCTACTTGGGGCGTCAAGCCCAATACGGTGCAATTGACCCAAAGAGAGCTGGCCTGCGCGGTGGAAGTTGCCCATAATGCGGACAAAAAAACCGCTACCCATGTTACCGGGCTCAGAGGTATTGAAAACGCGGTATATGCGGGGATCGACTCTTTGGAGCATGGGGAAATTTTTGCCTATGATGATCAATCCAGGATCGAAAAGGTGCTGGAAAAAATGCTTGCTCAGGGGACGGTGGTAGTGCCCACCCTTACCTGCTATTTCCGGGGCTTCTGCGAGGAATTTGGCTTAACGGGGCAGCCTACCGAGGAATATCTGACTAGGCTGCTGATTCGCCAGCCCCAGTTTGCCAACGACCCCAATCATGGCGAGCCGGAGTATTTTACCGTAAACGAGGTGCTGCGTAGCCTGCAAACCTTTTACAAGGCCGGGGTTAAAATTGCCGCGGGCAACGACGCCGGTATTGTGCCCTTCGACCGTTTCCCCCTGGAGCTGAAGGCGCTGCGGATTGCCGGGCTCACGCCCATGGAGGTGCTACTGACCGCTACCAAAAATGCGGCGGAACTTTTGGGCATTGATGAATACTATGGCACCCTGGAGCCGGGCAAAAAGGCGGATTTCCTGCTGCTGCAGCAAAATCCGCTGGAGGATACGGATGCGCTGTATCAAATTCAGC
>CAYOVS010000249.1:0-2945 GCA_964407445.1 uncultured Peptococcaceae bacterium | reverse complement strand
GACAGCAATAAAAAAGATTTGATTTCCATCAAGGGCGACATGGTTTCTTTTGACCCTATGTATGGCTATTTGGATTTGGTTACCATCACGAAAAACGGTAAAAAGCTGACTACCTTTGAAGATTTTCAAAGCACCCTGGAATTTGACGGCGAGTATTGGAGCGGCGCCGCTACCAATGTTGTTGTGCTTTACAATGACAACGAGGAAGAATACTATGAAGACGGTTTGCTGGGAATTTTGATTGACAAGAACAACCAGAAGCTCCCCTTTACCGATGTAGTGAAGGACGGTACGGAATATCAGGCGATTAAATATGTGTATGAAAACAATCTGATGCAGGGTGTTTCCGCCACTTCTTTTGATCTCAAGTCTAAGGTCAACCGGGCGATGACCGTAACTGTGCTGCATCGTTTGGCCGGTACCCCCGCAGCCTCCGGCAGCACCTTCAAGGATATCAAAGTCGGTTCCTGGTATGAAGCTCCCGCTTATTGGGGCGCTGCCAACAAGATCGTGGCCGGTGTATCCGCCAGCAAATTCTCCGGTTTGGAGCTGGTCACCCGGGAACAGTTGGCTTCCTTCTTCTACCGTTATGCGGAATACAAAGGTTTGGATATCAACCGCCGGGCTTCCTTGAACGGCTATTATGACTATGCTTCTGTTGCCGACTATGCCAAGAACGCCATGAGCTGGGCGGTATCTGTCGGCCTGTTCCAAATGGACAGAGTGGGCTACCTCCAACCCCAGGCCAATGTGTCTCGCGGTGAATTGGCCATGGCTCTGCGGGTCTTTGACGAGGCCTTTTAAGCTTGGTTCTTGGGTAGCAGGTTTGTAAAGTATTCGCAATTTCATAGGATAACAAAAGGAGCTATCACAGTTTAGTGATAGCTCCTATTTGTGCGTTTTGTGACGGTGTGTATTGTCTTCGGATCTGTTCTTTTGCAATAAATTTCCATAAAATCTTTGGTTGCGAAAAGAACAAATCGTAGGCAATGGTTGCGACAAAATAAATTGTTGCAGCCCATTGCCATATTAGGCAAAAAATAGTAAAATAGAATAAGCATAATACTCAAATATAATTTGGAGGTTAAAATGATGAGGAAAAAATACTCACTGATACTTACTCTGGTAATGGTATCTGTGCTGGTTCTGGCCTTTGCCGCTACGGCTATGGCTGCTGATACGAGAACCACCACGCTGGATTGCTCTGCCTTTTCCACCAATCAGTCCAATGACGACGAGGGCTGGAGCTGGAAGCAAAGCTCCAAGACCCTGACCTTGACGGATGCAGATTTTGAGGTTGAAAATGGTTCTGCCATTATCCTGCCGGCAGGCGCTACGCTGGTTTTCGATGAGGACGAAAATTATTCCGACATTTATGCTGCCAATGCCGCCGCCATCAAGGCGCTGGGCGATCTGACGATCGAAGGCGGGATGCCTGACTACGAGGATTATGCTGGGTATGTTAAAGGCGTTGACGACTACGTGCTGGAGGTTGCCGGAGATCTGACTTTAACGGATACCTATTTCGTTGTGGGCGGTGACGATGATAATACCGGTGTTTTGGTGGGTGGCAATTTTGAAATGAACGATGGCGCCTGGATAGACGTCTATGATTGTGATGTGGCTGTTCAGGTGGAAGACGGCGATGCGCTGCTCACCGATGACGCTTGGCTGTATATAGACGAGTGCACCAATGGCTTGGTGGTGGAGAACGGCAATATCACCGTAGAGGATGAAGGTTGGATTTCTGCATATGTCAACCAAATCGGCATCTTTGCCAAAAACGGCAAGATCACCTTCGACGATGGTGGTGCTTATGTCCACTGCTATAGCGTTATAACGCAAAATGTGGATGTTATGCCCAACAGTTCTGCCGCTATCGCTGCGATGTCGGACGACAGCAATAAAAAGGACTTGATTTCCCTCAAGGGCGATTTACACGCGTATGATTATATGTTTGGCTCCCTTGATTTGGTCACCATCACCAAAAACGGCAAAAAGCTGACCACCTTTGAAGATCCTCAAAGCACGCTGACCTTTACCGGTACCAATTGGACTGGTGCTGCTAATTCGGTGGAGATTGCGTATTCTGACGACGAAGAAGAACATGACCGTGATGGCGGTTTGCTGGGGATATTGATTGACAATAACAACAAACTCCCCTTTACCGATGTGGTGAAGGACGGCGCGGAATATCAGGCAATCAAATATGTGTATGAAAACAATCTGATGCAGGGTGTTTCCGCCACTTCTTTTGATCTCAAGTCTAAGGTCAACCGGGCGATGACCGTAACTGTGCTGCATCGTTTGGCCGGTACCCCCGCAGCCTCCGGCAGCACCTTCAAGGATATCAAAGTCGGTTCCTGGTATGAAGCTCCCGCTTATTGGGGCGCTGCCAACAAGATCGTGGCCGGTGTATCCGCCAGCAAATTCTCCGGTTTGGAGCTGGTCACCCGGGAACAGTTGGCTTCCTTCTTCTACCGTTATGCGGAATACAAAGGTTTGGATATCAACCGCCGGGCTTCCTTGAACGGCTATTATGACTATGCTTCTGTTGCCGACTATGCCAAGAACGCCATGAGCTGGGCGGTATCTGTCGGCCTGTTCCAAATGGACAGAGTGGGCTACCTCCAACCCCAGGCCAATGTGTCTCGCGGTGAATTGGCCATGGCTCTGCGGGTCTTTGACGAGGCCTTTTAAGCTTGGTTCTTGGGTAGCAGGTTTGTAAAGTATTCGCAATTTCATAGGATAACAAAAGGAGCTATCACAGTTTAGTGATAGCTCCTATTTGTGCGTTTTGTGACGGTGTGTATTGTCTTCGGATCTGTTCTTTTGCAATAAATTTCCATAAAATCTTTGGTTGCGAAAAGAACAAATCGTAGGCAATGGTTGCGACAAAATAAATTGTTGCAGCCCATTGCCATATTAGGCAAAAAATAGTAAAA
>CAYOVS010000248.1:1092-2951 GCA_964407445.1 uncultured Peptococcaceae bacterium | reverse complement strand
GAAGCAGGATAATCCGCGTAGTTATTGGGATCATAGGCCTCCCGGTAGGCAGCCACCAAAATTTCACCTGTAGCGGGACGCATCATCAAAATCCCAGCGCCCTTAGGCGGCGTTTCGCTTTCCATTAAAGCATCCAGCTCCCGTTCGGCAAAAAACTGGATATTTTCATCAATGGTCAAATACACATCGCTGCCATCCTGAGGCGCTACATATTCATACTCGGCCTGGGAAATCAGCCGCCCTTGCGCGTCATAAGAGCCAACGATCCGACCGTTTTCGCCAGCCAGCTCTTTATCCAGAGACAATTCCACCCCATCCAGACCTTGATTATCAATACCGGCAAAGCCGATCACATGGGAAGCCAAAATGCCCTTGGGATAATAGCGCTGACTTTCTTCGGAAATATTGATCCCCGGCAACGCCAACCCTTTGATTTGCTCCGCAACCTCAAAATCAACCTTACGCTTGATCCAAACAAAAGAAGAATTAGAGGTGATTTTTTTCAACACCGTCTCCCGATCCAACTCCAGCAATTGCGCTAAGGTATCGGCAATTTCCTCCTGCTTTTCGGAAGCCATCACATCCGGCGGACTGGCACTGATCGAATCAGCGGTAACGCTAAAAGCCAGCTTGTTGCCGTTGCGATCATAAATTGTACCGCGAGAAGCCGCCACCGGCAGATCCCGGGTACGGGCATCATCCGCCTTTTGTTTCAAAAATGCGCCGTCCAGCAATTGTATTTTCGCCAGCCAAACCACAACCACGCAAAAAGCCAGCAAAGTCAGCATCAGTACCAAAGCCATTCTTCGCCGCATTTTGATCCTATTTGGTTTTTTTGGCGCCATGTAATCGCTCCTTTATTTCCGGTGCTACCGTTCCGTGTTATCTTCCCGGTTAAAGAAATGTTGATTCAGCATCATCGCCAAAGAACGCCACAAGCTGTTTCCTGCAGCATCGGCTTCCGTGGCAGTTTCCGATTGCGCAGCGGGCTGTTGCTCGGTCAATCCGTCGGTTCCCTGAGCGATCAGCGCGCTGTTTTCTTGGTTCAAATAATACATAGTATTGTTTTCCGGATAGACCATACCCAAATTGGTTATGGCGTATTCTTCAATACGAGATAAAGAATTTAATTCCCCATATTCCAGCTCCGCTCTAGCGGTGCTATTTTCGGTTTGCTCAATTTCCGCTTTGAGACTAGAAATACTTTGACTGGCCAAACCGATTTGCGCCGTCAAATATAAATTACCAAAGGCAAAGGCAAACAGAACAGCCACCACAACAGTTATCGTGATTTTGTCCTTGCGCAATCTGCTTTTTGGGGCAATTTTACCGCCGGGTAATACCTCCATACGGCGACGCGCAACCTGCGGATAATTCAGTGCCTCTTGATATTCTTGATAGGCGATGCCACTATTGGATGTTGCCATTATATGCCCACCTCCTGCCGCGCATGACGGCAAAGTCTATTTTTGTTTTTACGGTACATTTTAGGTTATGGATGATACCTTCTCTGCAATTCGCAGCTTGGCGCTGCGGGATCTGGCATTTTGCGCCAGTTCCTCCGGAGTGGCGATCAACGGCTTGCGATTGACCAGCTTGATATCAGCATGATGGTTGCAAACGCAAACCGGCAATTCCTTAGGGCAGATACAATCCGTAGCATGCTCCCGAAATTTATCTTTGACAATCCGGTCTTCCAAAGAATGAAAGGTGATAATGGCCAGTCGGCCTCCCGGCTTCAATAAGCCAATCGCCTGCTCTATCCCCTGGGACAAGGCATCCAGCTCTCCGTTAACAGCAATCCGCAAAGCCTGAAAGGTGCGGCGAGCCGGATGCTGATCTTTTTCTCTGGCCCCCGC
>CAYOVS010000248.1:0-1082 GCA_964407445.1 uncultured Peptococcaceae bacterium | reverse complement strand
GAATAGCTTTTTTAATAATGTCGCACAGTTCCCCAGTGGTAGAAAGCGGCTGCTCCTGACGAGCCGCCACAATAAACTGGGCAATACGCTTGGCCCACTTTTCTTCGCCATAGCGGTAAATAATATCTGTCAAAGCTGCTTCCTCGTAGCTGTTGACCAAAACGGCCGCAGAAAGCCGCTGTCGTTGATCCATGCGCATATCCAAAGGCGCATCGGCGTGATAGGAAAAGCCTCTGGAGCCTGCATCCAACTGATAGGAAGAAACCCCGATATCCAAAAGAATTCCGTCTGCCGCAACCACACCTGCGGCTGCCGCAGCTTGTCCCATATCGCTGAAGTTTGCCCGCTCCAAACGAAATCTACCGGAAAACGCAGCCAAATGCGTCTCTGCTGCCGTCAAAGCATCGCCGTCCCTGTCGATGCCCAACAAAAATCCAGCCGGAGCCGACGCTTGCAACACCGCAGCCCCATGACCGGCGCCACCTAAGGTGCCATCTATATATACCCCACCCGAATAGGGACGCAAGCCCTCCAGCACCTGCTGTAAAAGCACCGGCGTATGGGAAAATGGCACAAAATCCGTATCGTTCATCAGCGGCTCCTTTATAAATTGATATCGGCAAACTTGACCGCTGCTTGTTCGTAGGCGGCGTCGGCGTCTTCGATATATTCCTGCCAATGGGCTTTATCCCAAATTTCTATCCTCGTGGATACACCGATCGTTACAATCTCTTTATCCAGCCCGGCATGTTCCCGCAAATTGTTGGGCAACACCACCCGGTATTGCTTATCGATCTCCGCTTCGAAAGCGCCGGAAAAGAAGTTGCGGGCAAATTTACGCGCCTCCGCATCGGTGGTGGAAAGCTGGCGCATATTCCCTGCCGCCCGTTGCCAACCTTCAAAGGTATAGACAAACAGGCAATGCTCAAAACCCTTGGTGATGATGAATCGTTCCCCAAGGTCATCCCGGAATTTAGCCGGTACGATATAGCGCCCTTTGGCGTCAATGGAATGAGAGATCTCACCGATTAGCATAGATACTCTACTTCCCTCCACTTTGCTCCACTCAATATCTTTTTTAG
>CAYOVS010000247.1:0-2953 GCA_964407445.1 uncultured Peptococcaceae bacterium | reverse complement strand
AAGGCTTTGACTTGGAAGACCGGCCTTATCAGCCCCATCTGACCCTGCTGCGGGAAGCCACGCCTCCCGGCGATTTCAACTGGACAGGCTTTAGCCGCAAAATCACCCCGGTGCAGCAAAAGGTAGAGCAAATCACCCTGATGCAATCCCAGCGGATCAAAAACAAGCTGGTATACACCCCCCTGGCACAGGTGCCGCTAGCAGACGCTAAATAAGGACGGCTGCCGATAAGAGCAACTATCTCTTTAGATCATCAGATGCGTTCCAGGGGTTCTTTTATATTCCTCTTATTGAAAACACAAGTGACAAAGACCTACAAACAGTTATTCGGTGGAGCAGTGAAAAAGAGGTAAATGCACGACACATAGGATACTTTAAAAATGGCACTCTCTTTTAATCGGAAAAATTGGGTATTGTTCCTTACCTGTTGTTAAACGAGAGCATGACAAAGTTTGCAATTATGCTTACAGATGGCACGATCATTGCAACATCAGATGCGTTACAAGCACTTTATACAAAACATATTACATGGCATGCGGATACAACCAGTACCACGATAGTGGACGCCAATCGAATCCCGGACATTGACGGATTGCTGTTATAAGCAATTTGCTGGGTGTTGGTTAAAAGCCTCTGCGATTGGCAAGTAGCAAGATCATGCTTACGATTTACAAAAATTCCCAAGCCCCTTTCACGGTGCTTGGGAATTTTGCATAACGCCATAGAGCGCGGCTTATGGGCAGCCTGGTTAGGGTATGCTGTTCCCCTTTAGCTGTTCCCCTTTAGCTGTTCACCTTTAGCCATAGCAGCAGCAAATTGAGATCGGCGGGGGAAACGCCGCTGATCCGACCGGCCTGCCCCAGATTGGCCGGCTTGACCCGGTTCAGCTTTTGGCAGGCCTCGGCGGAAAGACCCCGCACCAGAGTATAGTCCAGCTCCGGGGGCAGGGGCTTTTGCTCCAGCTTGCGAAAGCGTTCCACCTGCGCGATCTGCTTTTGGATATAGCCCTGATATTTGACGCTGATCTCCACCTGCTCGGCCACGGCGGGGGAAACAGCTGTGGGCGGGGGAAAGGCCTGCGCCAACCGGGCATAGGTAAACTCCGGGCGGCGCAGCAGGGTTTCCAAAGTCAGCTCCCGGTTGGCATCCGCTCCCAGTGAAGCAAGCTGGCTATGGCTGGGATGATACTGGGAAAACCGGGCAAGCTCGTCCTGGATCTGCTGCTTTTTGGCGGCAAAAAGCTGCTGCCGCTCCTGGCTGATCAACCCGTAACGCTGGCCTTTTTCCGTCAGACGCAAATCCGCATTATCCTGCCGCAGCAGCAGCCGATATTCCGAGCGGGAGGTAAACAGCCGGTAGGGCTCGTTGACCCCCTTGGTGATCAGATCATCTGCCAGCACGCCGATATAGGCTTCCGCCCGGTCAAACACCAGCGGCGGCAGGCCAAGCGCGGCGGCGGCGGCATTGCTGCCGGCCAACAGCCCTTGGGCGGCGGCTTCTTCATAGCCGGAGGTGCCGTTGATCTGGCCTGCCGTATAAAATCCGGCCAAATTTTTCCGCTCCAGAGTGGCCTTCATCTCCATCGGATCCAGACAATCGTACTCAATGGCATAGGCCGGTCGGATAATCGCCACCTTTTCCAGCCCGGGAATGGTGCGCAAAAAGGCCAACTGCACCTCCTCCGGCAGAGAGGAGCTCATGCCCTGCACATAATATTCCCGTTCGTTCTCCCCTTCCGGTTCCAAAAAAAGCTGGTGAGCGTCCCGATCGGCAAAGCGCACCACCTTATCCTCGATGGAGGGGCAGTAACGGGGGCCGATGCCCTGAATCCGCCCGGAATACAAGGGGGCCCGATGCAGATTATCCCGGATCAGCTGATGGGTAGCGGGATTGGTATAGGTGAGCCAGCAAGGGATCGAGGGACGGTCAAACTCCCCTTCCCGGGTGAGGTAGGAAAAATACAAACCCTGCTGCCCCGGCTGCTCTTGGGTTTTGCTAAAATCAATCGTATTGCTGTCCACCCGGGCAGGAGTGCCGGTTTTAAACCGGCGCAGGGGCAGCTCCAACTGGCGCAAAAAGCTGCCCAGCCCCAGCGCAGGCGGATAGCCCGCCGGACCGGAGGGATAATCGTAATCGCCGATGATCACCCGGCCTCCCAGATAGGTGCCGCTGCACAGGATCACCGCCGGGGCGCAAAAGGCCGCGCCATTGGCGGTGACGCAGCCCAGCACCCGATTTTTCTCCGGGTTGAGCAGCAGCTTCACTGCCTCGCCCTGACGGATATTGAGATTTTCCTGCTGCTCCAAATAGCGGCGCATCAGCCGTTGATACAAGGCTTTATCTATCTGGGCCCGCATCGCCTGCACCGCCGGGCCTTTTCCCGTATTGAGCATCCGAATCTGGATCTGCGCCTGATCGGTGATCCTGCCCATAGCGCCGCCCAAAGCGTCGATCTCCCGCACCAGCACGCTTTTGGCCGCGCCGCCGATGGCCGGGTTGCAGGGGGCCATGCCCACGGTCTCCGGGCTCATGGTCAGCAGCAGGGTGCGCGCGCCCATGCGGGCGGCGGCCAGCGCCGCTTCGCAGCCGGCATGGCCGCCGCCGATCACGATCACCTGATAGCGCCCGGCCAAATACTCCGTCTCCAGCAAGGCAGGCTGTAGTTGTTCTTGTGCTCTCTCTATCTCTGTGTCTTTCATAGAGTTGCCTCCAAAATGGTAAAATTATCCAAAATCTATCGTCAATACTCCGCGCACTATCCCAAAAAGATCAACCATGCAGGAAAATCAGCAGAAATCTGCTATTTTAACATAAATATAACAGCATACCGCCGTTTCTTGGCAAAATCTCACCTTTCTGCCCTATTTCAAAAAGAAAAGTCCGGCATAATGCAGCTACCGGCCATACTGCTGTCAAAACAGCAAAGGCGGGGTAGCCCCCGCCTTTCAGACTG
>CAYOVS010000246.1:0-2957 GCA_964407445.1 uncultured Peptococcaceae bacterium | reverse complement strand
CGAACTGATGGTACAGGTAGGAGTGATCAAGCTTAAATCCTCCCTGAAAGAAATCCGTTTGGCCGATGAAGAAAAAAATAAAAAATCGGGCAAGGGCGGCAGAGCAGGGGGCGCAGCCGCCATCGGCGCCCGCAAAATGCGGGGCGTGGAAGCCGAAATCAGCCTGCACGGTCTGGACAGCATGGAAGCCATTCACCTGCTGGACAAATATATCGACGACGCCTTTATTGCCGGGCTAAAGCAAGTACGCATCAACCACGGCAGGGGCACCGGCGCGCTTAAGGCGGCGGTGGGCGAATATTTACGCACCCATCGGCTGGTCAAAAGCTACCGTTCCGCCGAACTGGCCGAAGGCGGCCCCGGCATCACCCTCGTCGAGCTGAACCAATAAAACACCCTACGCGGGCGGCTAAAGATCGTTTTGCCGTCCGCGTTCCTGTAAGCACAGCATCTCTTGCGCAAGCCCAATTGTGGGCGGCAGCTTCATCCGCAACCCCAGCAAGCGGGGGCGGGGCAGCCCAGCCAACCGGGGAGCAGTTTCTTGCGCTACCGGCATCGCTTGCCGCAACCGGGCTTTATCCGCACAAAAACGCAAGCTCGCCCATTCGCAGACGCGCTATGCTAGCCTGCTGTGCAAAAGCGGATGCTGCCAGCAAGAAAAAACAAACGCCGCCTGCCCAATTTTGCAAAGGCCAATCCAGAAAGGGACAACTATGACCAGCTACCGCCTAATTCTCGGCCCTGCCGGCGCGGGGAAAACCAAATATTGCCTGGATCAAATCGCCCAAGCCATCGGCGAAGCTCCTTTGGGCAAGCCGCTGCTGTTGCTTGTGCCGGAGCAGGCCACCTTCATCTACGAGCGCCAGCTAGCCGAGCTTTGCCCCGGCGGCGGCTTTTGCCGGGCGGACGTTACCAGCTTTCAACGCTTATGCTATAAGGCGGCTCGGACAACCGGAGAGACCCTGCCGCCGCCCCTTTCCGACGCAGGCAAAATGCTGCTGATGCGCCGTCTGCTGCAACAGCGCCGGGAGCATCTGACCGCCTTCACCTCCGCTGCCCTGCAAAGCGGCTTTGTCCGCAATCTGGTTTCCTTGGCCGAAGAAATGCTGCTCTACGATATCCAGCCCGGGCAATTGCTGGATTTTTGCCAAAAGCTACCGGAAAACGCCAATCGCTTTGGCCAAAAGCTACAGGACACCGCGCTACTCTACCAGGATTATCTACAAAACCTCACCCAAAGCTACGGAAACTATCCGCAAGATTTGGAGAAGCTCACTGCCGCCATCCAAGAGAAAGGCTTTTTGCAGGATGCTTGCGTCTACATAGACGGTTTTGTGCAGTTTTCCCCCAAAGAGCTGCAAGTGATCGCCGCCCTGCAACAGAAAGCCGCCCGGCTGGAAATTACCCTGCCGCTGGACGCAGCGGAACAGGAAACGGCCATCGGCCAAGAACAGGTCTTTTATCCCGGTTGGCACAGCTACAGCCAACTGACAGAGCTGGCCCGCAAACAACATTGCGCCATGGAGCCGCCGCTGCTGTGCTCAGGGGAAGCAGGGCGCTTTGCCCATGCCCCAGCGCTGGCCAAGCTGGAACGCTTTCTGGCCGCGCCCCAAAGCGAATCCTCTTTGGCTTTGCCGGAACCGCCCCAAAGCATCCGCCTGTTTTATGCCGCCAACCGTCGGGAGGAGGTTTTGGCAGTGGGCAGGCAAATCCGCCGATTTGCCAGGGAACAGGGGTTGCGCTACCGGGAAATGGGCGTGATCGTGCGCAATCTGGAACCGTACTCGCAGCTATTGCCCCAAATCTTTGAGGAACTGGGGATCCCCTATTTTATCGACGCACAAAAACCTCTGCTATACCATCCGCTGATTGAGCTTTGCCGCAGCGCCATGGCAAACTGGGCCTATAAGCTGCGGCAGGAAAATGTCTTCCGCTATCTCAAAAACCCCCTCTCGCCGCTGACCGAGGCGGAAACCGACCTGTTGGAAAACTACTGCCTGGCCAATGGCATCAAGCTTTGGAGCTGGGAAAAAGAAACACCATGGCTGGGCAGCCGCGGCTTGGACCCGGCGGAATGCACCCCGGAGCAAATCGACCTCCTGCGGCACAAGGCCGCCGGATCGCTGCTGGATTTTTTCGGCAAGCTGGGCAAAAAAGCCACCGCACCGCAAATAGGCCAAGCCCTGCTGGAGCTGCTGGCCGCCGTGGGCGCGGCAGAAAAAATTGCCGCCTGGGCGGCAGAAGCAAAGCAGCAAGGGCAAGCGGATCAAGCAGAGCTGGAGCAACAGGTCTGGAACCGGCTATGCCAGCTTTTGGAGGAAGCCCGGCTTTTGCTGGGCGATGCAGTACTGCGGCCGGAGGAAGCCACGGCGGTTTTTGACGCGGCCTTCCAAAGCCTTGCCATCTCCACCATCCCACCAGGGCTGGATCAGGTATTTATCTCCGACTTGGCGCGCAGTCTGAATCCACCGCTAAAGGTGGCCTTTGTGCTCAATATCAACGACAATGTGCTGCCCCGCAAGATCAGCAGCGAGGGCTTGTTTTCCCCCGAGGAACGGCGGCTGCTGGCAGAATCCCACATCATTCTTGCGCCGGATCAGCGCCAGCAGCAATTGGCGGAAAACTATCTGGCCTATACTGCGCTGACCGCTGCCGGACAAGAGCTGTACCTCAGCTATATCCTGCGAGATGAGGATGGCACAGCCTGTCTGCCCTCTCCGCTGCTGGGTCGCTTGCGGCGGCTGTTCCCGGCGCTGCAGCAGGAAAGCTACGGGCAGATCACCGGGCCGGAGCTGCTTTGCGGCGGCGCCACCGAGCTATCCGCCTTGGCAGAGCAATTATCCGCCGCAGCCCGGCAAGAGCCGATCCCCCCCTTTTGGTATGAGGTCTACCGCTGGTTTGCGACAGATCCGGCTTTTAGCGGCTTGGTAGAACAACTGCACCGGGGCTTGTTTTTT
>CAYOVS010000245.1:0-2971 GCA_964407445.1 uncultured Peptococcaceae bacterium | reverse complement strand
ATCAATTTCATCCTCTTCTTCATCCTTAAAAAAGAAGGAACCTCTGCTTTTCTTGTTTGGGGTCGGCGTGCATTTATCCATTTCCACTAGGATAACATCCACGCCGATTTTTTTTATATTTGACCAGGGTATTATTACATCTTCATTGCTTGAACGGGAAAAAATACTTATCAGTTTGTTTTCGCCCGGTAAAATAATTGCTTTGATCAATCCCTGCTGTAAATCAATGTCAACATCACGAATATAACCTACTCTTGTGCCGTCAATGCTGTTGATAACGTCTTTATGACGCAAATCCGATATTTTGATCATACGTTTCCCCCCTCGTTTAACTTATGAAGAGCACAGGACAATTATGCAGACACTATTTAAATGGGTAGATTTCTCGGTATTATTACATATAGTATATTGCAATAGCACATTTAGTTTTGTATAATAAAATAAATACCAGATGAAGCATAGAGGAGGGAAAGCTGTGAAATGTGTATTTTGTGGCTATGAAGACTCCAAGGTTCTGGACTCGCGCCCTGTGGAAGACGGTAAGGCAATTCGACGCCGCAGAGAATGCCTGCAGTGCGGCAAACGCTTTACTACATATGAACGGGTAGAAGAATTGCCGCTGATTGTGGTGAAAAACGATAATCGCAGGGAAGTGTTTGATAGCAATAAAATTTTAAACGGTTTGATTAAGGCCTGCGATAAACGATCGGTACCCTTGAGTGTTTTGGAAGCTATGGTTTCCGATATCGAAAGAGATCTGCGTAACAGCTTAGATCGGGAAATCAGTTCCAAGCTGATCGGCGAAAAAGTGATGGAGCATCTTCGTGGTGTGGATCAGGTGGCTTATGTACGTTTTGCCAGTGTGTATCGCAATTTTGAAGATATTTCAACATTTATTGATGAAATTCGCAAATTGCAGACAGAACTAATTGATGCAAAGGAAAAGTAGCATTTTATTGCAGCAAAAATGAATAACATGTAGAAATATAAGTCATCTTGCAGTTTTGCTTCTTTTTATTACGAAAAAGTTGCTTTATGTCGGTGTGATTGTCCTAGCACCGGCATCGCTTTTTTGTGGATGCATCAAAGATATTGCATAACTTTGTCGTAAAGGCAAAGTTGTATTGCCCTTCTGTTGATGATATAATACATACATGGATAAGAATCGAACAAATAAACGAAAAAGCACACGCAAAATCGCAAAAAATCGCTGCGCCGATGGGATAGCGGCTATCTTCTTATTAGTTTTAGCTACGATTTTGCTGTATAATCTGGTCGCCTATTTGCAATCTGCCATGCTTGACTTTTCGCAGGTTGCTTATACGACAATCAGCCAATCTGTCCAAGGAGAAATTGTTACCTTGCGCAAGGAATATGTGATTGAAGCAGCGCAGCCTGGCGTCTTTACGCCTACTTTGGCTGAAGGCGAAAAGGTAAAGAAGAATGGCTGTATCGGTACGCTGCAGCAGGAAGGCGATCAGTCCTTGACGCCCAGTACGTATCAGGTTTATGCTAAAGAAAGCGGATTGCTGTCTTATCAATTGGACGGTTGGGAGAATATTTTGTTGCCGGAGTCGGCGGATCAGTTTGATTGGTTACAAACCCTGGAGCTGCTGCGCAGCCAGTTTGGACAAGCAGAAGAAACGCTGTCCAATGGTGATGATTCGGCAATAAACTCCAGTGACCCGCAAGCAAAAGATGATGTGCCAAACTTAGCATCCGGTCGACCTTTGGCCAAAGTGGTTGATAATCTGGGAAATTACACGCTCTTTTTCTACGGCGAAAACGGTGTTGATTTAAGCGACTATCCGGCACAAACAAAGGTGGATCTTTGTCTAAATGTAATAGATGAGAGTATGAGTGTTAATGCAACTGTTTTGGAATACGGCGCTCTGAGCGATGGATCCGACTATTTGCTCTTATCTGTCTCTGCAACTGTGCAACTATTGTTTGAGCAGCGTTATGGCCTTGCAAAAATTATGGGAGAACGGATTGAGGGGTATGCGGTTCCTCAAGAAGCGGTGATCGAAATAGATGGCAAGCCGTACATTTATTTGAGAGTCAAAAATAATTTAGTAAGAAAAGAAGCGGAAATCATCTGCGAAAACGAGACAATGGTGATGATAAAAGATATCACAGCAACGGATTTTGTGGTGACGAATCCCGGTAAAGCAAGAGACGGTCAAAAAATTTATTAACATATTGTTTCTATATGTTTATTGGCAAAGGAGTTTACTATGAACATTGCAGAGAATATTGCTGTCGTGCGTAAGAATATTGAAGAAGCGCAAAAAAAAGGCAGTCATGCGGCGGAAAAAGTTTTGTTGTTGGCTGTCAGCAAAACCAGAGGGCCGGAAATGATTGCGGAAGCGGCTCAAGCCGGGCTTATAGAGTTTGGCGAAAACAAGGTGCAGGAGTTAACCGAGAAATATCAGTTATTGTCGGGGCTTTCCTGGCATTTGATCGGACATTTGCAGACGAACAAGGTAAAATATATCATTGGCAAGACCAAGCTGCTCCATTCCTTGGACAGCTTAGGCTTGGCTGCGGAAATCGAAAAGAGATCCGCCCAGGCTGGCTTGGTAACCGATGTTTTAGTGCAATTGAATATCGCGGAGGAAGACACCAAATCCGGTTTAATGGTGCCGGATTTAGCGCTCTTTTTGGAGAAAATGCAGGCCTACCCCCATGTTCATGTCCGCGGCTTGATGACAATTGGCCCCAATGTTACGGATAATCAACAAATCCGACCGGTGTTTGCGGAGTTGCGACGATTATTCATTAGGGAAAAAGCGCGGGAACTGCCTCATTGTCAGATGGAGTTTCTTTCGATGGGGATGAGCAATGACTATCCGATTGCCGTGGAGGAAGGCGCCAATATTGTGCGCGTAGGGAGCAGTATTTTTGGTCAGCGCCACTATCCGGGGCAGGATTTATGAGAAATAGAGAGAAATAATACTGCTAGGGTTTT
>CAYOVS010000244.1:0-2974 GCA_964407445.1 uncultured Peptococcaceae bacterium | reverse complement strand
AATAAGAAACACAAAGGAAAAATGGTAAAAACGGTAAATTCTTGGGGAAATTAAGTATAAATGCTATATACTATATACTATGTTGACCGTTTGGGTGATAGCCAAGCGGTCAACACGCTTTTTTTGCCATTGCGTTGCGATCGAAATACACCAAGCGAGGGGAGGATTGCGTATGAATCAAGCAGAGCAAGAAATAGAAACGATCTTTCAGCTGTTTTGCGAAGCGGCACCCAACCTGAAACGCTTACATCGTGCGTATGGCTCATACAGCATGGCAGACTATCTGCAAATGATGTTGACCTCACATAGAAAGAAGCCGAGGCAACCGGTCTATCCCAGCCTGAAAAGGGCATTCTATCGAGCGTGCCAAAATTATGCCAGTCCGATCATTGGCCCTGAAAAAACCGGTGAAATGCTTCGAATGCTTGACGAAGGGATTGTGAGCACGGCAAACCACATGGGTGTGGATACAGTAGGAGCCTACCTGCAAGGAAATATCCTGTTTGGAGCAATGATGCATACCTTGCAGCCGACCAATTCTGTCATACCGTTGTTGGCCGCTGCAACCGTCCCGCTGACAAACAGCACATTTCCGAAAGGATTTGTCTTTCGAAACGACGCGGGAGATCTGGTCAGGCTACCGTTTTTTCCAAGTAAATACGACAACCACTTTGTTTGCAATGCGCCTGCCTTATGCCCCGAGCATATAGAGAAGCTAGAGAAAAAGCTTGCCCGGATGAAAGACTGTTATTTGCAAGAGACGATACGGTCGGTGGTAAACCAATACTATGGCGATGAAACGCTCTTTTCGCTGGAAAACTATATGCAGCAGATTACATGGCTCAATTATAAACTATCCGGCGGGTTGATTCAGGGCGGCTCCCTGCAATTTGTCTATCTTCCCATGGAAAAAATTGCATCGGATGTCATGGTAGAGCAAATTGCGGATATCAATTCCCCGGTTTATGCCATGCTCTTTGAACCGACGGCGAGAACGGCGATCCTAGATATCATACGCAAAGACCCAAAGCTTCCGAAAACCGATTATTTTTGGGGCATCAGTGAAAAAGGACATAAGCGTTGTCTCGAACATAAAGAGGGCAAGGGATATTTTATCAAAGCGCCGCAAGGGGAAGCGGGAGATGCGTTTTATCTATGCGATCATGCGGAAGCCATACAAGAGGGGCTTTTGTCGGGGAAGCTGATTCCCACTGCCTACCTCAGCATTATGCTGTGTATGCTAGGCGGCGTGATGCATCAAACCATCGGCGGATTTTTTTGTATTGATTATTTTCAAACGCTGAAGCAAGCGTTAGCTAAATTTTTTAGCATATCCTACGGGAGTGTGCCCGAATATTTGATGGAGCAAGGGGTGATATACCTCTGTGGACCATCTATCCTTGGCATGGAGCTCAACCATGCAATTTATTCTGCCGGACTGCTGGAATTGTTGTATGCGGGTGGAATTACACAGCACCAGCTCCAAGAAATGTTGAACATTTCTTGGAAGAACAGCCAATTGCTATCCTTGCAGGAGTTAATATTTGACCTGATTCCTGAGATGAGAGGACAAAGCAAGCAAAAGGCAATGGGTTTGTGCGGCATCATTGGCGACGGCAATCTCATTTACAAAAGATAGGGAGCGTGGCTATGCATACCGTCACAAAAGAGAACTATTTTGCAAATGTAGCATATATGCGATTTTTCATTCCAACGCTGGTATCTGCGGTTGGGATGAGTCTTGTTATTACGGTTGACAGCATTACGGTAGGCTCTATGCTGGGATCGGAGGGGCTGGCTGCGCTATCCTTGACCAATATTTTATTGGTTTTTTTGGATTTTATCAATTTTTCTTTCTCCATCGGCGGCGCAATCCGTTATGCAAAAGAATTGGGAAGCGGGAAGGTAGAGCAGGCACTTTCCACCTTTAGCAGTACCTTTTTTGGGGCACTGATTTTAAGCACCATGCTTTCCGTGGTCGGATTATTCGCGCTGGATTCTCTGACATACCTATTGGGAGGAGCAGATACGTCCCCCGCAGTATTGCAGGGGTTTCAAGAGTATGCCCGCATTTTATTTTTCTTTCTTCCGCCGTATGTTTTGAAATATGTATTGTATCAGTTCATCAACAGCAACAGCCCCAAATATGCTTCTGCCATGCTGCTCGTGGGAAATATCACGGCGTTTGCCCTCAGCGTTTTCTTTGTCATGGTTTGCGGGCTTGGCGTCGGTGGCGCAGCGCTCGCAACGGGGGTAGCTTCGACCCTGACCACCGTTCTTTTGCTGCTGAATTTGGTGTCGCATAAAACGGTGATTTCACTTCGCCCAAGGCTTGTGCGATGGAAGCTGGCCTTCACGGTGTTCTGGGAGGGGGTTTCTTCCTCCTATGTACACTTGCTCAATGCGCTTGTCATTGCATTTTTCGTTTGGCTCGTAGAGCGTATTGGGGGAACCTCGGGACTAGCGATATTCAATGTCGTCACCATGCTCTTGCTGTTGTTTCGTTCGATTTCCGAAAGTGTCAACAATGCGCTGACGCCTATGATTGGTACATTTTTAGGAGAAAAAAGCGACCAAGAATGCCGATACTCGCTGAAACTCGGCGTGATATCAGGAATCGCCGTGACGGTATGTTTGGGGATACTGCTCTCAATTTTTAGTAAGCATGTTGCTGCTTGTATGGGGCTGTCCGGTTCCATTGTGCCACTTTGCCAAACGGCAATATATCTGATTTCTCTTGCGGCATTGCCTATGGTTGTCAATACGATATTGGCCATGTATTATCAGATTATTGAGAAAACGAAATGGACCGTAACCATTATATTTTTGCAAGGGGCGGTTTTTTTGATTCCCTTCGCATGGCTCTGTTCCCGGTTGGGGATTCAATACTTTTGGCTCTGCTATCTGGCTGCGGAGACTGCCACACTCCTTGCTTTGCTTTTCGTTGCGTTATGCAAAAAGAGCATAACCTGCC
>CAYOVS010000243.1:0-2976 GCA_964407445.1 uncultured Peptococcaceae bacterium | reverse complement strand
AATTTAAGGCAATCGGCGTTGGCGAAGTTACCGGTGCTCCTTTGCCCAGCGCGGTGATGATGGCGGTAAATAACGCCATTGGCGCACGGGTTGCCAATTATCCCCTTACTCCCGCCAATGTTCTGAAAGCTATGGGCAAAGCCTAATCCGGAAAGGAGAAACAGTTATGAAATATTTTGACCATATAGACGCTCAAACTGTGCCGGAAGCGGTAGAATTGCTCAGCGGCGCGGAGGGCAAGACGCGGATTATCGCCGGTGGCACGGATTTGCTCAGTACCTTGAAAAGAGAGCTGCTGCCGGAATACCCGGAGCGTTTAGTCAATATCAAGACTATTGAAGGGCTGGATTATATCAAAAGCAGCGCCAAGGGCGTTTCTATCGGTGCAGCAACCAGATTGGCGGATATCAGCGCCGATCCGATGGTTATGGATCAATACCCGGCTTTGGCCGAAGCTGCCCGCTCGGTGGCCACGCCGTTGGTGCGTAATTTGGCCACCATCGGCGGCAATCTTTGTCAAGAGGTGCGCTGCTGGTATTACCGTTATCCCAATACGGTGGGAGGCCGGGTGGAATGCGCCCGCAAGGGCGGGGAAATCTGCAATGCCATGACCGGCGAGAACCGTTATCATTCTATTTTTGGCGGCGCAAAGGTTCATGCCAGCGCCTGCACCCTGTCCTGTCCTGCCGGCACCGATATCCCGGGATACGCAGCAAGGCTGCGGGTCAATGATGTGGCTGGCGCGGCAGATATCCTGATGGACGTCAATCCCATTCCCGCAATCACATCCCGGGTATGCAGCCATTTTTGCCAAGAGCAATGCGGTCGCAAACAGTATGACGAAGGCGTGAATATCGGTTCAATGGAGCGGTATGTGGGAGATTATATCCTCGAGCATCCCCAGCAATTCTATGCGCCGCCAGCCCAGGACAGCGGCAAGAAAATAGCCGTGGTTGGGTCTGGCCCCGCCGGTCTTACCGCCGCCTATTTCCTGCGTCAGGCAGGGCATCAGGTACGGGTATTTGACAAAATGGCAGAGGCTGGCGGGTTGCTCCGTTATGCTATCCCCAATTATCGTTTGCCCAAAGAAATAGTTCGCCGCACCATCAAAGCCTATGAGCTGATGGGCGTGGAATTTATTCTGAACACGGAGATCGGTAGGGATATCCAGCTAAAACAGCTAATCGACGAATATGACAGCGTTTTTCTCAATACCGGCGCGTGGAAGCGGCCCTTGGTCGGTTTGGAAGGAGAGGAGCTTACCGCTTTTGGTCTGGATTTTCTCATTGAGGTCAACGAATGGCTCAAGGATAAGATCGACCAGGATGTGATTGTGGTTGGCGGCGGCAATGTGGCGGTAGATGTTGCGATAACCGCCAAACGTATGGGTGCGGCTCAGGTCAAGATGGCCTGTTTGGAATCGCTGGAACAAATGCCGGCTTCCAAAGAGGAGCTGAACCGGGCTGTGGAAGAAGGGGTGGAAATCCTGCCCTCCTGGGGCGCGGCCAAGGTGCTTAAGGAAGAAAACAAAATCAAAGGCATCCTGCTAAAACGCTGCGTGCAGGTGTTTGATGCAAACGGACGCTTTGCTCCGCAATACGACGAAAAGGAAACTACGGAGATCCCCGGCAGCTCGATTTTGATGGCGGTGGGTCAGACCACCGATTTGCAGTTTTTGGATGAAAAATTGCAAATCCAGATCAACAGGGGTCTGATATCTGTAGATACAGCTACCAAAGAAACCTCTATCGCTAAGGTGTTTGCGGTAGGCGATGTAACTACGGGCCCGAAAACGGTGGTTTCTGCCTTGGCGGACGGTAAAAAAGCTGCTTTGGCGGTGGAAAAATTTCTCAACGGTAAAGAAACACCGCTCCTGAAGCCCCGCAAGGAGATGCTGAGATTCGACCCGGTCTGTCAGCAGCATAGCCAGCCCCTACGTCTCAACGAGCGGCCCAAGGATGAGCGCACACTGCATGCGGAGGATAGCTACAGCCCCTCTTGGGAGCAGATTGCCGCCGAGGCCTCCCGTTGCTTCAACTGCGGCTGTCTGGCGGTGAATCCCTCCGATATCGCAACCGTGCTGATGGCGATGGACGCTACCATCAAAACCAGCAAACGGCAGATCAGCGCCGCCCAGTTGTTCTCTGGCGCTTGTAGCTCCTACTTTGACCACGATGAGCTGGTATTGGAAATTTTTGTTCCAGCCACCGATGCTACGGTGTTTTATGACAAATTCCGCGTTCGGGAATCCCATGATTTTGCAGTAGTCAGTGTGGCCGCTGCCTATGAAACCGATGGCGGCACAATAAAATCCGCTAAAATCGTTATGGGCGCGGTAGCGCCCAGCCCCATCCGGGCAACCGCTGCCGAGGAATACCTGTTGGGCAAGACGGTAAGCAGTGATACCGCAAAAAAAGCTGCGGAGCTGGCATTGGCCGATGCAATACCGTTGGCAGGAAACAGCTATAAAATCAATGTTGCCAAGAGCATGGTCGAACAATCCGTGCTGAAAGCGATCCAATAACAGGGGAGGTAAAAGAGGTGCAACAATTTCCTAATCTATTTACACCGTTTATAATCGGCAATATGAAGATCAAGAACCGGGTGGTGAAATCGTCCCAGACTACAGGCTTGAGCAATATGGATGGCAGTGTTACCCAAAGACTGGTGCGACATTATGCAGAACTGGCCAAGGGCGGCACCGGGCTGGTAATTGTGGAGTATGCTTATGTGGATGAGATCGCCAGTAAATCCTGTCATTGCCAGGTAGGCATCACCAGTCATGAGCATATTGCCGGCTTGGGTTGGCTGGCCGATACCATCAAGAACAACGGCGCCCGGGCCGGTATTCAGATCGAGCATTGCGGCCGCCAGCGTTTTTTGGGGCCGCCGATGAAATCCGCCTCCCGTCAGCCCTGGCCTATGCTGGCCGAGCAATTCCATTATGTGCCGGAGGAGCTGACTATTGAAGAAATC
>CAYOVS010000242.1:292-3006 GCA_964407445.1 uncultured Peptococcaceae bacterium | reverse complement strand
TTTCTTCTTAAGGGATGAGGTTGCTATGGAACATCATGCCGCAAAAAAAATACCGATAACCTTGCTTGCTTCCTTGCTGCTGATGTTGGTTTCTTTAATCAGTCTGGTGGTGTTTCAATACAATGCAGCCCGGCAGGTTCAAGAACAAACATATCAGGTGCTGCAGGATTCTGCCCAAGAGCAAACCGCTACCTTAAATGCCATATTGGATGGGAAATTTGCCGTTTTGCGGTCTTTTGCCGGGAGCTTGGCTACCCAAAAGCAGTTTGAACCGGAGAATATCAGCCAACAGCTTTTGGCGGTGGGGAAAAGCGCCGACTTTTCGTATCTCGGTTTTGCGGATGTGGCCGGGGAGGTGCTTCTTAGTGATGGCCGCAGTTTCAATATCGCGGACCGGCAATATTTTCAGGCATCGCTAAACGGCAACAGCGCCATAGAAAAAATCTCCAGCAGTAAGCTGGATCAAGAGACCTGTTTTGTTTTGTCGGTGCCGGTAAGCGGGGCTGACGGGGTGCAGGCCGTTCTCTTGGGCAGCTTTGATAAAGAGCAGTTCAGCCATTTGGTGGATAGCCAGGCTTTTGCTGGCAGCAGCTACTCTTTTGTATGCGACAGTCAGGGTGAGCTGGTGATTTTGGGGCAAAAAAACGGTGCTATGCAATTTGCTGATTCTATTTTCGCCGTTTTAGACCATGCTTCCTTTAGCGGAGAGGGAAGTTTAGAAAATTTGCAACAGGATTTTGCCCAGAGAAAAGGCGGTATTGCCGCTTATGAATATTTAGGGCAGCAATGGTATGGGGTTTATCAGCCGCTAGAGATCAGAGATTGGTTTATTTTTAATATGGTTCCCGGTCAGGTGGTGGAAGCGCAGGTGTCCATACTGTTGCGCAGCTGCTTGCTTTTGATTGTAACTTTAGTGTTGTGCTTTTTGTTTTTGATCTGGTTTATTATCCGGGATGAAAAAAAACGCAATCAAGTCTTGCGGGAAGAGCAAGAGCGGCTGCGCCAAAGCGAGGAACTGTACCGGGTGGTGGAAAATTTTTCCGACAGCATTTTGTTTGAGGTGGATTTGGCTGACGGGGCTTTGCGCTTTAATCAAAACTATGCGCAAAAATTTGGTGGTTTTCCCCGGTATGATAATTTGTATTTGCTTCTGGCGGATGAGTACTATTTGCGAGAGCATATTTACGAGGAGGATTTGCCGGTATGGCAGCAGATCGCAGAAAAGCTTCGCCAGGGTGCGTTGGAAGCGCAAGGGGAATTGCGGCTGCGGTGGAGAAACTGCCCGGCCATCTGGCATCGGCTGGAATATACCACCCTGTTGGATCGAAAAGGGCGTCCCCGACGCATTGTGGGAAAGCTAAGTAATATTGATCAGCAAAAGCGCAGGATCAAGGCCTTGCAAACCAAGGCGGAAACAGATTCTCTGACGGGTTTGCTCAATCACGAGGCAGTGTGTTCCTATTGCGATCAATTCTTATGCAGCGCAGATGACAGAGGGCTGCATGCACTGTTGATTCTGGATCTGGATTATTTTAAAGAGGTCAATGATCAATTTGGCCATTATCAGGGGGATTTGACGTTGATTGCTTTGGCCAAAGAGATGCGCACGGTTTTTCGCAAGGAGGATATTGTGGGCCGGATCGGCGGCGACGAATTTGCGGTGCTGCTGAAAAACATTGCTTCTGTGGAGCAGGTTTGTCAAAAAGCGGCGCAATTGTGCAAAGCATTGGAGACGCTTGACCAAAATTGGCATTTGCCCATGCCGGTAACCGGTAGTGTGGGCCTCTCGCTGACGCAAGGCAGCAATAAATTCTTTGCTCAGTTGTATCAGGAAGCGGATCAGGCTTTGTACCAGGCTAAAAACAACGGCAAAAATCAATATGCGGTTTTTGAGGATTGATTTCACAAGGGGTGCGGGTTGTTTATTGGCGGCCCTTGGTGAAATCAGGTTTTGCGGCTGGGCAAGGAGGGCAGCGTGTTTCAGTTGCGCACGAAAGCCGGTACCTTGGTAAATAGAAACGAATCCCGGAAAATTCTGAACAGCTCCTCGTCAAATAGACGATGGGAAGTTTAGCTTTCCGGTTTTTTTTGTGAAAAATTTTGGTTGCAACGTATTACGGCAATTGTTGAGATAGTTTGGCCGCTGCTTTCTGCATGATTTTTGCTTGTTCCTTTACGCCGTTTTCCGTTCTTTCGGCGCTGGGATAGGCCATGCCCATTGCTGCAACGATTTGTCCCCACCGATTCCAGATCGGTACGGAAACGGCGCAAAGCTGTAAGGCGGTTTCGCCGACGTTTTCCCCATAGCCTTGGATCCGCACGCGATGAATTTCCTCCAAAAATTCTTCTACATCGCAAATGCTTTTTTCCGTAGCGCGGAAGAACCCTTCTCGTTCAAACACCCGGCGAATTTCTTCGTCGGAATACTGGCTTAGGATGATTTTTCCGTCGGCGGTGCAATTTTTATACATGATCGCTCCCACCTTGTCGAAGGAAATCAGAAAGTTGTAACGGGGTGGCACATAGGAATCCATGATCGTGTAGCGTCCGTCCAAATCCATGGTCAAAAAACAAGGTTGGCCAAACTGTTCGGATAGTGCTGTGAGATATTTTTTGGCAGTTTGGATAATATTAAAACTATTTTTATACAAATTGCCCAGATAATAAAATTTTACCGAGGGCCCGTAACCCTTTTCGTGATCACTCTTTTCTAT
>CAYOVS010000242.1:0-282 GCA_964407445.1 uncultured Peptococcaceae bacterium | reverse complement strand
ATCCCCGTTTCTCGAATCAGATCCGCTACGGTCAACCATTTTTTTTCCCGGATAAAAATATCCAGGACGCGTAAAGCGTTGCCTAAACTGTTTAAATAATATTGATTGTCGCTCATTTGCGGCTCCGTTCTTATTTCCTGTTATTCCTCAGGGAAAACCCCTTATAAGCAAGGTTATTGGTAAAAACTGCAGTAAACATTAATTTATCATACGTTGCCGCTAATGTCAATAATTTGGAGGACCGCGTAATTTAGGATGCATTAGTAGAAAATTATTGAAAAA
>CAYOVS010000241.1:1023-3017 GCA_964407445.1 uncultured Peptococcaceae bacterium | reverse complement strand
AGATCAAACCAATAGCCAAAGCCGTACATCCCTGCCACTGTTTCACGGAGCGCATTGATGCCGTGGGTAAAAGGCAGGAAGGGGTATACGCTTTGGAAAAAGTCGGGCGTCACCTCAATGGGGAAGGTGCCGCCGGAGCCGGCGATTTGAATTACCAAAAGAATGACGCTAAGCGCCTTGCCGATATCGCTGAAGGAAACGGTGAGCGTGTAGATGATAGCTGTGTATACAAGGCTGGATACCCAGCCTGCAAAGAGAAACAAGAAGGGATTATGACACTGGATATCCAGAAACAGCAAATCTCCCAAACAAATGATGGTAGACTGCACAAAACCGATCAGTCCAAAAATGATGTACCTGCCAAAATAGGCTTGATAGGATTTGATATTTCCTAAGGCGTCGTTGGCCAGTACCCTGGTTTTGAGAATGGCAACCAGAACAATGCCGCCAACCCAAATGGCCAAGGTGGTATAAAAGGGCGTCATGGCGGAGCCGTAGTTTTCTACCTCATACAGGCTGATCGTATCCACCGTAACGGGGGAAGACATAAAGCTGCCCAGCAGCTCCGGATCGGTTTGCAACAAATTCATCAAAGTCTTCCATTGATCCTTTTCACCTGCGTTATCCAGCTCGGTCAGGATGCGGCCAATTTTGCTGCAAAGATTGTCAATAGTATCTTTGCTGCCCAGCAAGGCAGTTTTAATGGATGATAAAGAGTCGTCAAAGGAAAGCAAGGCGGAGTTTACTGCGCCCAAATCCTCGTCCAGAGAGGACAACAGCTCTGTCAATCCATCAAAAGAAGTATAGGCGCTATCTAAAGCATAGGTGATATCCGGCGACAGGTTATTGCGGTAATCGTTGCGAATATCTGACACATCCTGAGAAATGGTATCGGATAGCTTTTGAATCTGCACACGCAAATCCTCCGGCAAATAGCCCAGCCTGGATACCGTATCCGCTGCTTGCGCCAAAGAATCAGTCAGTTCCTGCCCTTGTCGGTTAATTTGAACCAAGCGATCGCTGAGTGCAACTACTCTGTTTTTTATCCGTCCGTCCGGCAAAGCAATGGACCATTGGTTTAAGGTGGAGATTACTTGCTGATTGATGGCGATCATCGCTTCCGGGTATTGCTCAATGCTCAGAATCTGATCCGCAGCGGCATCGGCGTTTTCGCTGATCAAATCTGTAGCATCCGAAAAAGAAGAGGACATCTGGGCGCCGATGGTATCTGCTGTATCCAAACCCTGGCCCAATATGGAAGTAAGATTTTTGCCGGCGCTTTGACTGGAGGAAAGCAGCTTGTTTAAGGATTGAATACTGGTGCTTCCCAATTGTAAATTTCTGCTAATTAAGGGCAATGTGATCTCTGCGCTATTGGATAAATTTGCAATAGCGTCTGTAGTGGACGTTAAAACCCCAAGGGTGGAGGATAGCATTTGCAGATCTTGCTGATTATTGCGCAAAATACGCATCAGGTTATCCAAAGGACTGCCATCCATTGATAGTTCTTCCGCAGAGGTATTCAGAGCTGTAGCGATTACTTCTGTAGCCACGCTAATAAAACTGCTGTTCACTTGATGCTGCAAGGTAGAAATGCCACTATTGGTGATCTTGGGAGCAATTGCATTCTTTTTTTCATTGACGTAATACTGAATTTCTGGGCTTTGCATATCATCGGTGAGAAAACTGGCAATTTTTTGGGAAAAATCGGCAGGAATAATCACAGCAGCATAATATTTCCCTGCCTTCACGCCTTCCAAGGCCTGGTCATACTCAATAAAAGTCCAGCCAATTTGATGGTTTTCATGCAGATTGCTGATAATTTCCTCGCCGATATTTATGTTTAATCGATCTAATTGCGGCATTGTATAGCCCTCGTCAAGATTGACCACAGCCACTTTTAACCCCTCGGTTTTGCCATAGGGATCCCAGTTGGCGGCAATATTAAACCAGGCATACAAAGAGGGTAGAACCGTAACGCCGATGATAATAAT
>CAYOVS010000241.1:0-1013 GCA_964407445.1 uncultured Peptococcaceae bacterium | reverse complement strand
CGGTATGATTGAAATTCCGATTATTACAACCATTGCAATAGGATTTTTGGTAAGGTTTTTGACATCTATTGCAAAAATACGAAAAATGTTTTTCATTGTTTACTCCCGGTTTTAATTTTTTCGATATCTACCAATTTATCCAGCAATGCCCCGGAAATTTTTTGGATCCGTTGGCGGCTGTTTTGTTCCATCAATTTATGATAGTGGTAGTTGGTGTATTCAATGCAAATCAGAAAAACAGCAAAAGCGATCACGGAAACAATCAAGCAGATCAAGGCGGTAATTTTTGCATTTAAGCTGAACATCAGCACCAGAGATAGCAGAGGCATTACAATCAAACCCAGAAACCCCCAGCGGAGCATAATCGGATAACGTCGCTGAAATCTCTGGTAAGCATAGAGCAGCTTGTGGTTGAGTAGCATTGCCTCCAAGGCCTCTGCCGCACCAAAATGAAACAAAGTTTGATGAAAGGCCGCATGAGATTCCAGACCGCTTTCCACAATATTTTGGTATTCTTGGGTCAGCTCGGTTTTTAATTCTTGATTCAGCTCCTGCGAAAGTGGTCCTTCTGGCAAAACCGCAGTTAGTTGATCTACAAACGGTGTAAATATAGGGTTTGTTTCCATAGAATCATAGTCCCTCCTAAAACCATACAAAGATAAAAATTGTTTATCAATAGTTTACCACTAAACGTTGAGAATGTCTTGTATCAGATGAGCGTATTTGTCGAAAAATATTGCAGAAGCATGAAATTATTTTTCTTACTATTGCATTTCCCGAAAAAATGCTATATACTTAATTCGTATCAAAACTGTTGCAAAACAGCCAATACGATGCAAATACTAATTCATATAATATAAAACGCGATCTCTACGAGCTGTCGCTCTCTCTAGATATGTGTCAATATCTGGATTTGTATTTACATTGTATGGGTTATAACTTCCTGGTGCATTAATAACACCTGCTAAGAAAGCAGCCTCTGATAAGTTCAAGTTTTGTTGATACAGTAGTAG
>CAYOVS010000240.1:0-3045 GCA_964407445.1 uncultured Peptococcaceae bacterium | reverse complement strand
ATTTACCTTATAAAAAGAAGCGCCGCACCCGGGCTACCGTGGCCAGGGAAAAGGGGTTGGAGCCCTTGGCCATCACCCTGTTTGCTCAGGACAGCGCCGATGATCCGGAGGAGCTGGCTGCCGCTTATCTCAATGGGGAGCTGGGCGTTGCAACGGTGGAAGAAGCGCTGGCCGGAGCCAGGGATATTATCGCCGAGCAAATCTCCGATAACGCGGAGGTGCGGGGTGCTTTGCGGCGGCTAATGAGCCGCACGGCGGCGATTTGCTGCCGGGCCCAGGGGGAGGATGTGGCAGCCGGCCCTTATGCCATGTACGAAAATCTCACCGAGCCGGTGCAAAAGATCGCCCCCCATCGGCTGCTGGCCATCAACCGTGGGGAAAAAGAAGGGGCGCTGAAGGTTTCCGTGGATACGGATATGGGCGCGGCACTGTACGCGGTGGAGGAAAAGGTGGTCAAGCAGGGACGGTCGCCCTCTATCCAGGTGGTGCGGCAGGCGGCGGCAGATTCTCTCAAGCGGCTGCTCTATCCCTCGCTGGAAAACGAGCTGCGGGGCAGCTTGTTTGAAACAGCCTCCGAGCAGGCCATCAAGGTGTTCGCCCTCAATCTCAAGCCGCTGCTGTTGCAGCCGCCGCTCAAGGGTCGGGTGACCATGGGCTTCGATCCCGCCTACCGCACCGGCTGCAAGCTGGCGGTGGTGGATGAAACAGGCCGGGTGCTGGCGACCACGGTGATCTATCCCACCCCGCCCCAGAGCAAGACTTTGCAGGCGGAAACCGTGATGAAGGAGCTGATCCGCACCTATGGGGTGACGGCCATCGCCATTGGCAACGGCACCGCCAGCAAGGAATCGGAAATTTTTGTGGCAGGGCTGCTCAAGGAGCTGAATGCCCAGGTGCAGTATATGGTGGTCAGCGAGGCGGGGGCCTCCGTCTATTCCGCCTCCAAGCTGGCGGCGGAGGAGTTCCCCCAATATGACGTTTCTTTGCGTTCGGCGGTGTCCATCGCCCGGCGCTTGCAAGATCCTTTGGCGGAGCTGGTCAAAATCGATCCCAAAGCCATCGGCGTAGGTCAATATCAGCATGATATGCCCGCCAAAAGGTTGGATGAAACCTTAGGCGGCGTGGTGGAGGATTGCGTCAACAGCGTGGGCGTGGATCTGAACACCGCCTCCCACTCCCTGCTTTCCTATGTGGCGGGGATTGGCCCTGCGCTGGCCAAAAACATCGTCAGCTATCGGGAGGAAAACGGCCGCTTTACCAGCCGCCGCCAATTGATCCAGGTGCCTAAGCTGGGCAAAAAGGCCTTTGAGCAGGCGGCTGGCTTTTTGCGGGTGCCGGAAAGCGATGAACCTCTGGACAATACCGCTGTCCACCCGGAATCCTACGCCGCCGCCCGGCAGCTGCTGCAATTATGCGGCTACCCAACGGAGCAGCTTTGCCGGGGCAAGCTGGAGCAGCTACCCCAAAAGGTGGCCGATCTGGGCGAAGCCAAGGTGGCGCAAACCATTGGCGTGGGCTTGCCCACCCTTCGGGATATGGTGGCCGAGCTGATGAAGCCGGGACGGGATCCCCGGGAAGCGCTGCCCCAACCGCAGCTCCGGGCGGATCTGCTGGATCTGGAGGATTTGCAGCCGGGCATGGTTTTAAACGGCGTGGTGCGCAACGTAGTGGATTTTGGCGCTTTTGTGGATATCGGTGTGCATCAAGATGGTTTGGTGCATATTTCCCGCATCTGCGACCGCTATATCAAGCATCCTTCCGAGGTTTTGCGGGTGGGAGATCAGGTGTCTGTCAAGGTGTTGGAGGTGGATGCGCAGCGCAAGCGCATTTCCTTGACCATGCGGCAGCAGTAAGCAAAGGAGCTTTGAGATGGAACAAGGGCAAAAGCTGGACAGGCAATTTTATCTGGCAGATGCGGTCACGCTGGCGCCGCTGCTTTTGGGCAAGCAGCTTTGCTGCCTGGGACAGGGGCAGGTACTGCGGGCGGAAATCACCGAAACCGAGGCCTATTTGGGAGAAAGCGATACGGCCTGTCATGCCCACAAGGGGCGCACGCCCCGCACCCAAACCATGTATCTGCCAGGCGGCCATGCCTATATCTATTTGTGCTATGGGATGCACAACCTGCTCAATATCGTCACCGGCCCGGCAGAATCCCCTCAAGCGGTGTTGATTCGCGGGGTGCGGGGTTGCAGCGGTCCGGGGCGGCTGACCAAAAGGCTGTCCATTGACCGCAGTCTGAATGGGGAGGATTTGACCGCGTCCCGGCAATTGTGGCTGGAGGAGGGTTCGCCCCTGCCCTATACTGCTACGCCCCGGATCGGCATTGCCTATGCCACCCAGGAATACCGGGAAAAGCTGTGGCGTTTTGTGGCGGCGGACTAAAATTTTACCCAAATTTTACCCAAAGCAGCGATTACTTTTCACATGGACATGGTATCCTAGCTTTGACAAAAAGAAAAAGGAGCAGCCCCGGGATGGCTCGGGGCAACAAATACCATGAGAAAAAACGCAGTAATCGGCAAGCAAAAAAATATCGCTCTGATCGCTCACGATCATCAAAAGGATGATCTGATCCAATGGTGCCAAGAGCATCAACAGATTCTTTCCCGCCATTTTTTATGCGGCACCGGCGCTACCGCTCGTCTGGTCACCGCCGCCACCGGCTTGCCGGTGCGGGGGATGGAGGCCGGCCCCTTGGGCGGCGATGTGCAAATCAGCGCCATGATCGTAGAGGGCAAGGTGGATGTAGTCATTTTCTTTTCCGATCCTCTCACTGCCCAGCCCCATGACCCGGATGTGAAAGCGCTGATCCGTATCGCCCAGGTCTACGATATCCCCATCGCCAACAACCACGCCACCGCTGATTTTATGATCACCTCCGCCTATATGGACGAGGAATACCCCCGTAAAATTGCCGAATTTCCCAGATAAGCTTGTCTTTTATCGCAGAAACTCAACGATAACCAAAAAAGCAATCGTCAACCGGCTGTAAAACCGTTGAGGATTGCTTTTTTTGATGCTGCTTTCTTATTTGGAACAGGA
>CAYOVS010000239.1:0-3047 GCA_964407445.1 uncultured Peptococcaceae bacterium | reverse complement strand
AAATTCAATTTTGTAGAATAAACGCTAAAAATCTAATATTTTTGCAATTGACTACAAAATTCGAAAGGGATATTGCTGTTTTTACAGAATAGTATAATTGGATCAAATGGTGGTATTATCACGTATTGATGTCTTAAATATAGTTTGAATATAGCAAAAAGGTATAACGGTATATTAATATGATAAAATCTTTAGCACCCATTATAGAAAATATTGCAGTTCCTGATTTGATTTGCATTCATCAAAATTTTGCAACAAACGCTTTACCTCAAGAAAAAATTGAGGATGTTGTTATCTCTCAGATGGTACCCTATCAGGAAAAATTGCGGCCTGGAATGTCTATTGCGGTTGCGGTAGGCAGCAGGGGAATTGCCAATACGGCTTTGATCGTTAAAACAATTGTGAAATTCTTGCGGGCTCATGAGTGTGTTCCTTTTGTGGTTCCGGCTATGGGCAGTCACGGGGGGGCGACCGCAGCCGGTCAAGCGGCGGTTTTACAGGCATATGGTATCACTGAGGAAAATTTGTCCTGTCCTGTTCGTGCCGGTATGGAGGTTGTGGAGATTGGCGTCACGCCTCACGGGGAACCGGTTTGTATTGATGCAATTGCTGCCGCTGCAGATGGTATTATTCCATTTTGCCGGATCAAACCGCATACGGCTTTTACTGGTCCCATCGAAAGCGGGATCATGAAAATGTTGACTATCGGTCTGGGCAACCATCATGGCGCCAGTCGTTGTCATAATATTGGCTATAAGCACTTTCATCGGTTGATTCCGGAGTGTGGACAAACGATTATCGAGCATGCGCCGATATTGTTTGCTGTTGCTGCCTTAGAAAATGCCTTTGATCAAACGGCCAAAATTGTCGCGGTGGAAGCATGCCGCGTGCTGGAAACAGAGCCACTGTTGCTGCAGCAGGCCAAGGCCATGATGCCTCGCTTGCTATTGGGCGAGTATGATATCTTAATCGTAGATCAAATCGGCAAGGATATTAGCGGTGCCGGTATGGATCCGCATATTACAGGCGGATATGCAACACCTTATGCTCACGGTGCGTTTAAGCCACAGGTGATCGGTGTTTTGGATTTGACGGAGGCTACCCACGGTAATGCAATCGGTTTGGGACAGGCTGACCTGATTACCCGCAGATTGTATGATCGCATGGTTGCAGAGGATGGCTACGCCAACGCCATCGTTTCTAATATGCTTTCTACCGTAAAGGTACCATTGATTGTTGATAACGATCGTGAGTTGCTGCAAATCGCCATAAAATGCTGTGAAGGAATAGATAAGCAGCAGCCAAAGATTATCAGGATCAAAGATACTTTGCATTTGAGCGATATTCAAATTTCTCCAGCTTTGCTTGCGCAGGCAGAATCTTGTTCAGATATTACGGTTGCTGGTAATGCACTGTCGTGGGGGTTTGATGGTAATGGCAATTTGTGGTAAGGGGTTTCAACGGTTTTATGAAGGTTTGCAAACGCCTTCTGAAACATAGAGAAAGTTGTATATTGGTTTGCAAAAAATTGCAAACCGGGAAAGGGGAGAACGGGGGACAATAGGCTTAATTTGGGAAAAGTGATAAGGAGGAAGAAAATGAAAAAAATTTTACTAGTTTTGTTGCTTTGCTTATCTTGTTTTGCGCTGTTTGCCTGCGGCGAACAAACGGCTGCTCCTGCTGATGATACTACACCTGCTGATACCGGTGATGCCGCTCCTGCCGATGAGACCAGTGTTGTTCTGCAAATCTGCCATGTTGAAGCTGAAACCGATACTTTGCAGACATTAGGTCTGGCTTTTGGAGACTATGTTTCCCAGGAATCCAATGGCACTATTACTGTAGAAATGTATCCCAACTCTGAGATGGGTGATGATAACGCCACTACTGAAGGCGTTGCTTTGGGCACTGTGGCAATGAGCTTGCCCGGTACCTCTCAGGCTGCAATGTATGCGGAAGATTTCGGCATTTGCGATATGCCCTTTGTTTTCGCCAGCTATGAAGATGCTTTTGCCAAATTGGACGGTCCTTTGGGGGATGCCCTGAATGCACAATTGGAGGGTACCGGCCTGAAAAATCTGGGCTTTTACCTGATCGGCGAAAGAAACGTATCGAATAATGTTCATCCCATTAACACTCCCGAAGATATGAAAGGGCTGGATATCCGTGTTATGGAAAGCCCTGTTTACATCAGCATGTTTAAAGCGATGGGTGCGAACCCCACTCCCATGGCCTTCAGCGAATTATACACCGCTTTGGCCAATGGCACGGTGGATGGTGAAGATAATCCTGCCTCCGTATTTTATACTTCCAAACTGCATGAAGTGCAAAAATATTACAGCCTGACCGGCCATACCTATTCCTTTGGTTGCGTTTTGATTTCCGAGAATCTTTGGAACAATACGCTTTCCGAGAATCAACGTCAAATCATCCAGGCTGGTGTTGACGATTATCTGATTGCGCAACAGAGACAGAAAAAAATTGACGAAACCGATTATTATCTGGAGCAGATTCAGGCAGAAGGCTGTGACGTAAACGAAGTATCTCCTGAAAATAAGGAGCTGTTCAAAGCTTCTGTACAGTCTGTCTACGATGAATACAAAGATACTTTCTCTGCTGAAATCTGGCAATTGGCAGAATAATTGAACGCCCCCGTTCAAACCAAATGCTTCTGATTTGCAAAAGCTGGGCTGAAATGCAATTGTGTTACACGAAAACTGCTCTTTCTTTTTTGTGATAACCTTTTTGGATACGGTTCCGGTGACAATAGTTATGCCGCCGGAACCGTATCTGTATAAGACGAATACCCAACAGAGGGGTGGGAAGTTTGTGAAAACTGTTTTTAGGCATCTGGGGAATTTTTATAATAAGTTTGAAGAATATTTGCTTTGTGCCAGTCTTGTTTTTACGGTTGTGGTGATTTTTATGCAAATTGTGATGCGCTTTGTTTTTCACAATGCCTTTACTTGGAGCGAGGAACTACCCCGCTATATTTTTGTCGGCCAGATTTGGGTGGGTGCTAGTATCGCGGTGAGAGAAGGTGTGCA
>CAYOVS010000238.1:0-3063 GCA_964407445.1 uncultured Peptococcaceae bacterium | reverse complement strand
CTCCTGTTATGGATCATGGCGGCGGCACTTGGGATGCTTTGGCAAAGATTATTACCGAAGTGTTTAAGGTTCCCATGAGTATGGTTGGTCTTTCGCCTGCCGATACCAAAAACACTGGTTATGATGTTTGTACCCACGCTACCCGCGGCGTTTATTGCGGCGGCGCAGCTGTTTATAATTCCGCTGTAAAATGCAGAGAAAAATTACTTGAATATGCTGGCCGGGTTATGGACGAGCATCCTTCCCATTTGGAAATCGTTGCTAACGAAGAATTGGGACAAGGCTTTATCCAAGTGAAGGGTTTCCCGCAAAAGGGTCGGACTATTGGCGAGGTCGCCAAAATTGCCCAAATTAACAGCTGGGGAACAGCCATGTATGCGGAAAGCTTCCGGCAAAAGAATTGCCCGCCTTGCTTCACAACCCACTTTGTGGAAGTTGCCGTTGATACACGTACCGGCGAAGTTACCATTCCTAAGGTTGTTATTTATGGCGATTGCGGTGTGGCAATGAATCCTGAATTGCTCCACGGTCAATTGATTGGTTCCTTTAATCGCGGTCTGGGCTATGTGCTCTATGAAGATTTGCAGCATGATGAGAAAACCGGCAAGCTGAAGAACAATGGTTTGTTGGTCGATTATAAGATGCCCACGGCGGTTGAAATGCCTAAGGCTGAAAATGTCATCGTACGTCATGCCAACACCTATGAGCCCACCGGCCCCTTTGGCGCCAAAGGCATCGGCGAAGCTGCTTTGGCTTCCGTGCAGGCTGCTATTGCCAACGCGATTTACAATGCGACAGGTATTCGTTTCACCAAACTGCCGATTACTCCGGAAATCATGCTCAAAGCCTTGCAAGAAAAAGGCTTGGCGCGCAAATAGGGGAGGGAGATAATTATGACAACGAGAATATTATCGGCTGAGTTTGATTATCTCAAACCGGCCACTTTGGATGAGGCGCTTAAAATCTTATCCGAAAAAGAAAAGGTTCGGATCTTTGCCGGCGGTACTGATGTTATCGTCAAAATGAAAGTTGCGGGTATGGCCTGTGACTATCTGATGGACATCAAGGGAATAGATTCTTTGGATTATGCCCGTCTCGCAGACGATGGCGTATTCCATATTGGCGCCCTGGCCAAGCTTTCTCATCTGGAAAAGAACCCGATCATTGCGGAACGCTATCCTGCCTTAAAAGAAGCGTTTCATCTGATGGCTTCCATCTCTGTGAGAAATATGGCTACTATGGCCGGCAATATTTGCAACGCTTCTCCGGTTGCGGATGCTGTCGTTCCGGCGATTTGCTACAATGCAGTTTTGACCTTAGCCAGTGTTCGCGGGGAACGCACTGTTCCTATTGAGAAATTTTTCTTGGCACCCAGCGTTACCGTGATGGAAAAGGACGAAATGCTGATTGACATTGCTTTGCCCGCACCGAAAGCCAATACTGGCGCCGCCTTTGTCAAAAAGACTCGTGTGCGTCCCGATATTGCTAAAATCAGCGTTGGCGTAAGAGTTACCCGTGGGGGTGACCATGCTTGCTGCTGCCGGATCGCAATGGGTGCGGTTGCTGCTACCCCTGCGTTTTTAGAGGAAACCGCTGCCATGTTTGCTGGCAAAAAAGTTACTACCGAACTGATTGAGCAGGTTGCTGCTCATGCTGCGGCAAGCATTAAGCCGATTGACGATAATCGTACCACCGCCGAATATCGTACTGCGATTGCCGAAATTTTGACCAAGGATACTTTGACCGAAGCTTGGCTCAATGCGGGAGGTGAACTGTAATGTCGAAACATGAGATTACTTTGATCGTCAATGGTAAAAAGTACGAGCTTACCGTCAACAGCAATGAATTGTTGCTGAACGTATTGCGCGAACGGTTGTTTTTGACTGGTTCCAAATATGGTTGCGGTATTGCTGAGTGCGGCGCCTGCACGATCCTGAAGGATAATGAATCCTACTTTGCCTGCATGATTCCTGCTGTTGCTGCCGACGGTTGGAATATCACTACCGTTGAAGGCTTAGCTGATGGCGATAAATTGAATCCTGTGCAACAGGCATTTATTGACAATTCGGCGATTCAATGCGGTTTCTGCGTGCCTGGTATGGTTGTGACCTCCACAGCGCTGCTGCGGGAGAACCCCGAACCCGATGAAGATTTCGTTAAGGATTATCTCCGTGGTAACTTCTGCCGTTGCACTGGCTATGTTGCTATGGTAAAATCAGTCTTGGATGCGGCTGAGAAAATGAAAACTATGTGAGTAGCATAGGAAATTAGAGTTTGATTACTTTCAGGAGGTGTTATTCTTTGAAGAACTTTGAATTTGTCAAAGCACCCGATGTGAAAGCAGCTCTGGCTTTACTGGACAAGGAAAAAGACAATGCCTATCTCGTTGCCGGATCCACCAATGCAATGGTTGATATCCGCGCTGGGAAGGTGAATGACCGTACCTTGATCGGTATCAGAGATATCGAGGCGCTCTCCGGAATCAAATTTTCCCGGGGGAAAATTACCATTGGTGCTGCTACCACCATTACCGAATTGGCGGAATCTTCCCTATTGGCGAAGAAAGCTCCTGCTTTGTTCTTGGCTGCCAATAGCTTTGCGGATCCCACTACCCGTAACAGCGCTACCATCGGCGGCAATATTGCCAATGCTTCCCCTGCAGCCGATACCGCTCCGCCCCTGCTGGCCTTGAAAGCGGATGTGGTCATTGCCAAAAAAGGCGGCAAACGTCGGGTTTCCATTGAGGAGTTTTTCCTGGGTGTTGGCAAAACTGTCCTGGAAAAAGACGAACTGATTCTCGCAGTAGAATTTTCTGCAAATCCCCACAGCGCTTTCTATAAAGTTGGTTTGCGTAATGCCATGGCGATTTCTGTGGCTACCGCCGCTGCTTCTGTGCGCAAGGATAAAGATGGCAATATTACAGATGTAGCCATTTCTCTTGGTTCGGTTGCTGCAAAACCTGTTAGAGCGTATAATGCAGAAAAAGCTGTTATTGGCAAGAAACCTGATGAAAAGACGATTGCTGCTTTGTGCAAAGCTGTTGCAAAAGACATTTCTCCCATT
>CAYOVS010000237.1:0-3082 GCA_964407445.1 uncultured Peptococcaceae bacterium | reverse complement strand
TTACCCCGCTGGAGCTGCCCTTGGCGGTGCTGGTCAATCAAAACACCGCTTCCGCCGCAGAGCTGCTGGCCGCTACGGTGCAGGATAGCTGCCGGGGGCCGGTGATCGGCGTTACCACCTATGGCAAGGGGCTGATCCAAACCCTGGTCAAGCTGCCCAGCGGCAGCGGTCTCTATTTTACCACCGGCAAATACGTCACCCGGGGGATGCAGGATATCGCGGTAAACGGCGGCGTGGTGCCCAATATTTTGCTCACCGACGCCAACCAGCAGTTGGAACAGGCCAAGCAATGGCTGCGCAAGCAAAGCGCCGCTGCCAAGACCGTGCGTTTGACCCTGGGCAGCAGAACCGCAGAAAAGGACGGCACGGCTTTGCAGCTGCCCGGGGAGCCCTTTATGGAAAAAGAATCGGTATACGCTCCCTTGCGCCCGGTTTTAGAAACCCTGGGCTGGGAGCTGCAATATTACAGCGGCAAATGGTACGGTTTTGACGGCAACCGCCGTCTGGTGGCCGACCCTGCCGCCAAAACCCTGTATTACGGCGGCGTCAGCTATCCCCTGCTGCTGCAAAACGGCGTGCTGTATCTGCCGGTCAGCGTCTGCCGCAGCCTGGGCTATCAGGTGACCTGGCAGCCCGGCGTGCTCAAGGTGACCATCACCCGCTAAACGGCAAAGCAGCCCCACAAATTGCCTCACCCACTGCTTGCCCGGGGCAAGCCTGACCAATACAGCTACCTTTGTACTATTTTATGGTCGGCCTGCGTATATATTTCCCATAGGAAGCAGCACAGCCCCCCAAAACCGGGATCCGCTTCGGTTTTGGGGGGCTTTTTGCAGAGAGGCGGCAACGCAGGTGGCAGCATGGATACAATGGATCAACAGCTATTTATGGGGCTGGCCGATGGTGCTGCTTTTGGGCAGCGTCCATCTGTATATGACCGTACGCACCGGGTTTATTCAGCGCAAGCTGTTTTTGGCCATTCGCTTATCCTTCTCCCGGGGCAGCAGCGCGGCGGGAGAGGTAAGCCCCTTTGCCGCCCTAGCCACCGCGCTGGCCTCCACCATCGGCACCGGCAGCATCGTGGGGGTGGGCACCGCCATCGCCTTGGGCGGCCCCGGGGCAGTGCTGTGGATGTGGCTCACCGGCATCCTCTGCATCGCAACCAAATACAGCGAGTCGTTGATCGGCATCAAATACCGGATGCGCACCAAGGACGGCTCGATGCTGGGCGGCGCCATGTACGCCTTGTCCCAAGGCTTGGGCTGCCCCTGGGCGGGAGCGCTTTTTGCCGCCTTGACAGTGTTGGCTTCCTTCGGCGTGGGCTGCGCAGTACAGGCCAATGCGGTATCCTCGATGGTGCAGGCCAATTTTGGCCTGCCGCTCTGGAGCAGCGGCTTGGTGATGACCCTGCTGGCCGGCTGGGTGATGCTGGGCAAGGCCGGCTCCGTCTCCCGGGTTTGCACCGCACTGGTACCGTTGATGAGCGGCTTTTATCTGCTGGGCTGTTTGCTGATCCTCTATTGGAACAGGGCTTTTCTGGGGCAAGCGATTGCACTCATTTGCAGCCAGGCCTTCGCCCCGGCGGCGGCAGGCGGCGGCCTGACCGGCTACGGCGTTACCCTGGCCTTGCGCTATGGCATGGCCAGAGGTCTGTTCTCCAACGAAGCGGGCATGGGCTCCGCCCCCATCGTAGACGCCACCGCCCAAACCCCCAACGCCCCCCGGCAGGCGCTGGTTTCCGCCTCCGCCGTGTTCTGGGATACCGTGGTGATCTGCGCCATCACCGGGCTGGTGATCACCTGTCGGCTGATCGCCGCGCCGGAATTGTTCCCCCCGGGGATGAACGGGGCGCTACTCACGGCCAAGGCCTTTGCCCAGATTCCGGTACTGGGCCCGCTGGTGCTGGTAGGCGGCATGCTCACCTTTGCTTTTTCCAGCATTTTGGGCTGGAGCTTTTACGGAGAACGCTGCGTGGAATATCTGGTGGGCGTTAAGGGGCTGCTGCCCTACCGGCTGCTCTATCTGGCGGTGCTGTTTATCGGCTCGCTGGCCGCAGTCTCCCTGATCTGGGATATTGCCGATGGGCTAAATGCCCTGATGGTACTGCCCAATGTAGCCGCCGTGCTGCTGCTCTCGCCCCAGATCGCCCGAGAAACCCGCTATTATGTCTACGGCAACAGGATCGAAGAGCAAGACCCAACGCCCATTCCGCTGATCAAAAAATAAAACAAACCGCCGGACAATACTGCCCGGCGGTTTGTTTGGGCATTTGCGCAGCAGCAAGCTTTCTCCACAGCAAATCTTTTTAGCAGCAGATTTCAATTTCCTGCCGCAGCATCACATGGCAGCGGCCTTCGCTCCACACGGTTTCTCCCCGGGGTTTGACCGACAAGGGAAAACCGCAGCAGCAAATCCCCTCAAAGCAGGCGGTTTGCGTTTGACAAACGGTTTGAATATCACCGCGGCAGGTGCAAAAGGATACCTTGGCCTCGTATTCCACCAAGACCTTTTCTTCCCGCCGCTCCCATTTCAACAGCTTGATACAGGCTTCTTTCACGCCCCGGTGCCGGGGCAGTTCGATACAGCATTGCAGCACCCGGGGCTGGCAACGGGGGGCGGGCGGCGGACAGGGGGGGCAGGGACGGCACACCGGCAGACAAATTTCCGGCGCACAGCATTGCCAAAAACAGTCCTCCCGGGGCGCACACTCCACCAGCTCGCAGCAAGGCTCACAGCGGGGCTGGGGCTGGCAACAGGGTTCGCAAAGCACCTGCGGCCTGCAAGGGGGTTCAGGAATGCAGCGAGAAGGGGGCGTTGTGGTTTGGCAACAGCATTGGCCGGCTCTCCATTGCCGCCACAGCCAAAAGGAACAAGGGTCGCAGGGATCAAAACAAGGGTAGCGCATAAAGATCACCTCAATTTTTTTGCGGAAACATGTGGCTACCCTAGTATATGTCCTTTTCTTGAAAAAGGTGAGGCGGGCTCTGTGCCCGCCTTATTGCGCCGCGTCCTGCGCCGACTCAGGCGCCTGCTCCGGCTCCGGCTCCGTTTCGGACAAGCAATATTCGATCATACTCACCAC
>CAYOVS010000236.1:0-3102 GCA_964407445.1 uncultured Peptococcaceae bacterium | reverse complement strand
AAATAAAATATATTTTAAAAAATATTCCTGTAAACAAGAAACAGTTACAGTATAATTTTCCTTTTTCGGCGAATAATAGGTTTTGTCAAAGTAATTCTTGCTGATGGAGGTATTTATATGAAAGCAACCGGTATTGTGCGTAGGATAGATGATCTGGGCCGTGTGGTAATCCCCAAAGAGATCCGCCGCAATTTGCGGATTCGGGAAGGGGATCCTCTGGAAATCTTTGTGGATAGAGAAGGGGAGATTATTCTCAAAAAATATTCGCCCATTGGCGAGTTGGCCAATTTTGCCAGGGAATACGCGGACGCCATGTCGGAGGCGCTGGACAAGCCGGTGCTGATTGCGGACAGGGACAGCATTATTGCTGTTGCCGGCGCGGCCAAAAAGGATTTTTTAGGCAAAGGCATCGGCAAGCTGGTGGAACAATCTATGGAAGAAAGACGGGCTTTTCTCAATAATTATGTAGAAAACAGTCAGCGTCACGACGGCAGCATTATCGCGGATGACAAAGGCGAGGATAGCTATCGTTTTAGCAGCGAGGTGGTCACGCCCATTATTTCCCAGGGGGATCCCATCGGAGCGGTCATCATCTGCGGCAAGGATGGCGCAGGGGAGATTGAGAAGAAGGTGGCCCAATCCGCAGCAGGCGTCATGGCGCGGCAAATGGAGCAGTAAGCCGGGACAGCACAAAGGTATTTTCTGTTTTTATCTTAATTGCCGCAAAATAAAAAGCAGACGGCTCCTTTTGGATGGGAGCACGCCTGCTTTTTGCTTGTTATGGTATTGCGGGATCGTAAAACGCTATACTTCCAGCTTGATGTCCTTTTTCATCACCTTGGTGATGATCAGGTAGAGAATAATGCCCGCCGCTACCCAGATAAAGCCCAGCTTCATGGCCGAAGCGGAAAGGCTGAACCAAACATAGCCCACGATGATAAAGCCGATCAGCGGCAATACCAGATGCTTGAAGTAGTGTTTGGATTTTTGTTTATACATAAAGTAGTAAATTACGGTGAAGTTCAGCACCAAAAAGGCGGTCAGCGCGCCAAAGTTGATGATCTCGGCAATGGACAAGATGGTGGTGGCAAAGCCCAGCGTGATAATCAGCGATAGCACCGCCACAAAGAGGGTGGAAATATGGGGCGTTTTAAATTTAGGATGTACTTTAGCCAGACCTTTGGGCAAAAAGCCGTCCCGCGCCATGCTGTAGAGAATGCGGGAAATGGCAGCCTGGGCCACCATGCAATCGGCAATGCCCCAAGCCAAGCCAGTGGCAATGGCGCAGATCCACATGACGGCCGCGCCGCCTGCAAGACCGGCTACTTCGTAAAACGCGTTGTCCAGGCTGACAAAGGTGGCGTCGCCGTGCCAGGGCATCACGCAGGCTGCCAAATAAGTTTGGGCGATAAAGAGAACGCCCACCAGCAGCAAAGACCAAACGCCGGCCTTGCCCACGGAGTCGTTGCCGCCTTTGGATTCTTCGGCCAGCGTGCTGATGGCGTCGAAGCCCAGGAAGCTTAATACCGCGACAGATACGGCGCTCATGACCAGCTTCATGCTGAAGGTTTCCGGATTATAGAAGGGCTTTAGGGTAAAGCCTTCTCCCGCAGCACCGGAGGATATGCAGATAATGGCAGCAATACAGAAAATAAAGAACACGATCATTTCAAAAATTACCATAATCCAGTTGAATTTTGCGGTAAATTCAATGCCAATGATATTGACTATGGTGTTAAACACGACAAAAAAGACGATCCAAGCCCAAGCCGGAACTTCGGGTAGGATAGCGCTTAGCGCGGAGGCAGCCACTACATATAAGAGAGATGGCACCAATATGTAATCCAGCAAAATAGCCCAGCCGGAAACAAACCCAACCCCTTTGCCGATGGCATGGGTGGCATAGCCGTAGACAGAGCCGGAGATGGGGAAGACCTCAGACATCCGCCAATAACTGAAAGCGGTAAAGATCATGCCGGTCATACCGATCAAATAGGCCAAGGCTACCATCCCGCCAGAGATCGAAGCCACCGAGCCGTAAATGCCAAAGGGAGCGATGGGAACCATAAAAATCAAACCATAAATCACCAGATCCAGCGTGCTGAGAGAGCGTTTTAATTCTTGCTTGTATCCCAGACTCTCTATGGTTGTTTGTGCATGTTGTTCTGCCATTTTGGACAACACTTCCTTTCTATTTTACAAAAGTGCGTGACATTGTGGCGAAAAAATTAAAAAACAGGATGATCCATGTATTTTTTGGGAAATACAAAACGGACAGTTTTTTCCGGGTCTACCACCTGGGAAATTTGTACGTCGCCCACCATGCTCATTAGCATGACGATTTCCGGCCCGGTGAGGGAGGTGCGCGGTTCTAAAAAGTGGAACATCAGCTCGGTTGCCAAGCTGATGGCCTGATCTACGGTGGGCTGCGACACAATTATGGCAAAATTTTGGTCGTTTTCCAAAACAGGATATTCCGGCGCTTTGCCCTTGACAACATCTAAGGTCAACCGTACCACCGCCGGGATCTCCAAACCGGAAACGCCGATTTCCCCATCGCCCATTACGGCGTGGAGATCGCCTAGACCAAACAAGGCGCCCGGATGCGCTACGGGAAAATACAGGGTAGCGCCCTCGGTGATCAGCAGAGTATCCATATTGCCGCCATGCTTGCCGGGAGTGCCGTTGTTAATTGCGCCTTCCTTGGGGGCTACGCCGATCACGCCGATCATCTTTTTCAGCGGGATGGAAAAACGGCCCAAGTAATTTGCATAGCCAAATTGAATGGGAACCACCCGGGTATGTGCGCCTTGCAGCAGATGGCCCAAAGTGCCTTCGCCTTGCATGCAGCATACCGTGCCTTTTTCATTGAGCTGGATCTGCTCGATGGTCACCTTTAGCGCATCGCCCGGTTCCGCGCCCTCAACAAAGATCGGGCCGGTAGCCGGATTGATCCGATCCCAATCCAGCTGTTCCATCTTATCCCCAGGGTTGCGCAGCTGGTTGCCAAAGCAATCCATGGTTTCGATCTCTACGGTGGCGGGTGCGGTTACCGTTAGCGCGGGCGCATGCTCCTTGCTAAAGCTGTAAACAACATTTTCG
>CAYOVS010000235.1:0-3107 GCA_964407445.1 uncultured Peptococcaceae bacterium | reverse complement strand
GAAACGATAACCTGGCGGCGGTTTAGTTCTGCGGCCACCGCTTCCCCATCAAAGCCGGGAAAGCGTGCAAAAACGGTACCGGTACGGCGGTTGTTTTCTTTGGGGGTAAGTACCTGGGCGCCCAATGCTTCCAGCCTGCTCATCAAATAGCCGCTGACCTCTTGCGCTTGTTGGCAGATATTTTCTATGCCCAGCTCTAAAATATACTTGATGGATTCGCCCAAGGCATAACCGGCGGCGTAATTCATGGTGCCAAACTCATAGGCCCGCAGGCCATCGTTGTATTCGTAGCGGGTAGCGTCCATATAGTATGGATTTTTCATGGAGCGCCAGCCCACAAAAGCCGGTTCGATTTCTGCCTTGAGACTGTCGCTGACATACAATCCGGCAGCACCAAAAGCGCCGCACAGCCATTTGTAGCCCCCTACCACCAGCGCGTCCACCTGGGAATTGGCCAAATCTATAGGGATGATTCCTGCGGCCTGCACCGCGTCGATAATGCATTTGGCGCCATGGGCGTGGCAAGCGGCGGCCAGTTGGTGAATATCGATGACCGCGCCGTTGGCGTATTGAGCCTGACTGACGCAAACCACGCTGGTTTCGTCGTCGATTTTGGAGATGATCTCCTGGGTGGTCAATTGCTCGGGATGCTCCTTAAAGCGGAGAAATTCCAGACGGGCGCCGGTTTGCCGGGCTACTCTGGCCCAAGGCGTGGCGTCGGAAGGAAAGTCAATATCCAGCAGGAGAATTTTTCCTTTGGGCTGCAGCCCCCAGGCCACCTGATTGAGCCCTTCGGAGGAGCAGGAGATCACCGCGATATTTTCCTGCGAGCAGTGCAGTAGCTGTGCCAAGCTGGTGCGGGAGCCTTCCACCGCGCCTATTTCCGATTCTTCATCAAAGCTAACGGTTCCGGCATAATTAATTTTATGCGAAAAGGACGCCATCTTCTTTTGTACAGGTAGCGGCATTAAGGAAATTGAGGCGGAATTTAAGTAAACGCAATCGTTTAATGCGGGAAAATCCTCTCTGATCTTTTCAAAATCAATGGACATGTAATCTTCATCCTTTCGTTTATAATGATAGTTTAGGCAGACCGGCTTTTTCCGCTGTCGCGATCAGCAGTTGGGCGCAGGCCAGATCTTGAATGGCCAGCCCGCTGGTGTCAAAAACGGTGATTTGACGATCCGTTTCCCGTCCGGGGCATAACCCTGCAATAATTTTGCCGATTTCCCGGCAGTTTTCCGCTTTGAGCAGGCCTTTCTTGGCAGCAGTTTCTGCTTCACCCAGGCGTAGGGATTGTTGGATATCGTCTGCTGCCGCCACAGCGTCAAGATAGATGGTTTCGTCAATTTCCTGCTTGCCTTCCATGTCTGCACCAATGCAGCTTAGGTGCGTGCCGGGCTTGAGCCAATCTCGGTAGAGCAGAGGACGGCGGGAGGGCGTTGCGGTGACGATGATATCGGCTGCCGCTACGGCCAGCTGTAAATTGTCCGTTGACGCGATGGAGAATACCGGAAGGGGCTGTTGCTGGAAGATTTGTTCCTGCAGCCGTGTTTTGGCAGCATTCGCAAAGGTTTGCGCCAGAGCCTTGCCCATGGGGTCGTATACCAGCACCTGCTGTAAACCGGGGATGGCGCATAAATGGGCGGCCAGGCTAAAAAATGCCTGGTTGCCGCTGCCTACCAGCAAAAGGCATTGGCTGTTGCGGCGGGCCAGCCAGCGAGAACCGATGGCGGATGCGGCGCCGGTGCGAAAACCGGTAATGGAACGGCAATCCAGCAATGCCAACAAACTGCCGGTTTGGGAATCCAGCAGCATTAGGAGGCCTTGCAGCCGGGGCAGACCTAATTTGTCATTTTCTGCACTGTAGGTAAGGGTTTTTAATCCGTGAACCGGTCGATCGCCGTTGATGCAGCCGGCTTTGATATCCATATCTCGCTGATCCTGCTGCCAGACATGGGTTAGCACCGGCAGATTGGTGGTTTGTCCCAGCCCTTTGCATCGGTAGACATCTTCGATAGCGTCAAGGACTTGGGGCATTAGTAGATAGTCGCGCACGTTTTGGTCATTGATCAGATAAAACTTATGCATATCCCACCTCGATTAGTTATCTCTTGGCTTACTGGAGATAATATTGGTTAGCGGCCCTTTCACTTTGCACATATTATCGGTACAGTTTTCGCAGCGAATTGCCATATTGGAGCCTCGCCAAAAGCGTTCTGGGTGCTTGGCATAGGATAGCTCCCAGCGTATCAGCACAACGGCTGCGGTAAAGAACAGGCTCCAGGAAAAAAAACTTTTGATGAACAGCATTGGTGTGTACATCATAAAGTGACCCCAATCAAAAATACGGCAGTTTACGCAGCAGCGATTTTTCATAATGTATGTTTGAAAAGGGCAAAATAGCAGCATGCAGATGAGATCACTGACATAAAAAAACATCGTTAGCAAAAATAGCTCTGCCACGCCGATGATTCCCAGTAAATATAAGATGCCAAAAACAGCATTGAAAAGCAGCCAGATCAGCATCACGCGCCAGGCGGCAATATTCATGGTTTTGACATAATGAAAGAGCTCCACTTCTTCATAGCCATCAGTCGGGGCTTGGTAGGTACAAGCCAACTGCTTGCGTCCACTCATTGTGATTTTTGATTTTGGTAAAAGGTGCAAAATCATGCCGAACATTAAAATGATCCACAAAACATGCAGCGGGGTAAACTTTCCATATAGTTTAAAATCGATAATTCCTGCTAAAAATGGGTAATGAAAAAAATAACCGTACAATACCGTGCAGAATATAAGGATACGCATGCTTAATCTGATGGCATATTTTTGGAACATGCTTTTCTCCTTTCTTTTTTGTTGCTCTAGGTGCACGTTGACAAAATATACTGATAATATAGGAATACAATTGTTTGTTTTCGTCAATGCTTTGCGGCATCGCAAATGACTCTAATAGTAATAAACTTGAAAAAAGAAAACGATCAGAGTATAATGTGTTAAATGTATCGGTCCAATCGGCCGCATCCGTTCTGTCGGGTATTTATTTTGGGTGCGGTTTGCATGTTTGCAAATGGTGTATTGCCTACAGAATAATAATCCTGATG
>CAYOVS010000234.1:0-3114 GCA_964407445.1 uncultured Peptococcaceae bacterium | reverse complement strand
ATAGCAGTACGAAACGGTCCGATCATCAAACTATCAGTACGCAAGGATTCAATAAAGAACCTGCCGATAGAGTAAAAAATCAGATAAGCCGCAAAAATATTACCATGCCGGTGGGGCTTGCGGATCATCCATAGCAATGCAGCAAATACCAGCAAATCCCAAATGGATTCATAGAGAAAGGTGGGGTGATGATAAGCGCCGTTTGCGTATACCTGCATCGGGATCCAGCTCCAAAAAGAATTTGCGGCAATTTCCCTGCCATACGCTTCTGTATTAAAGAAATTCCCCCAGCGCCCCATGGCCTGACCCAAAATCAAGGAGGGCATAAAGATATCCGCCCATTGCAAAAAAATGAGCTTATGCTTACGGCAATAGCAATAGGCCACCAAAACACCGGCAATCACGCCACCGTGAATGGCCAAACCACCCTTCCAGATATATAAGGCGCTGATTGGATTATCCGCATACAGATACCAGCTGAAAATAACGTAATACAGCCTGGCGCCAATAATAGCGGCGGGAATCACAAATAACAGGATATTATAGGCATGATCTACGTCTAACCGCTGCCTTTGTGTTTCTTTGACAGCCAAAAGGATGCCGATTGCAAAAGCAATGCTGATGATCAAACCATACCAGCGTACCGATAATGATCCGATTGTAAAAGCGATGGGATCCATAAAAACCTCCGTTTTATTTTAAAAGCCTACGGTAATAGCTATCCGTTAAATACAAGGCTGCCGCCGGATTATTCCCCAATACCCGATCTTTCACAACGATGGTGGTGGTTAATGCCTGGGAATATTTATAAAACATGCTGTCGTGCCCAACGCATAACCCTACCACAATGTTCAGATCGGTATGCTGTTGATTAAGCAACTGCGCTTGTAATATGGGATTGCACATGATTTTCCCTGTATTGGTATACTGTTCCTCAATACCAATAGCAGTTTTTGCAATCTCCCCTACTTTGCAGGCTGCTGCAAATACCTCAAACCCATGGTGGCGAAGAATTTTAGTCAGGATACTCACTTCCTTTTGCAAACCTGCACAACCGGCAATTCCCAGTTTTTTTGCGTCGATCTTTTTTGCAAAAGCAATGGTCTCTTCCACGCGACATAATTTTTGGTAGCCGTCTGCTTCCACTTCTGCCGCTGCCTTGAGAATTCTGTTGTTCTCTTCTGCCAAAGCCAAGGAGAAGGCTATTTCTCGATCCTGCCCAGACAATCCTGCACTGATGCAAAACTGGGGATGGTTCCCGGATTGTTTGCTGCACGCTTTCACTTGACAATCGCCGCAGGAAAGCAAATCTGGTTTGGGTTCTGTCATCATTTTTCCTCATTTCTGAATCAAACAATCTGTTTCGCTAAGAGATTCCCTGTAACTACAGGGTTTTCCTGCAATCCATAGTGATTTCATCCAGATAGAAAAGAATTAATCGATAACCGCGCCTTTGTCCGCAGAAGATACCAAACGAGCATAGCGCTTTAAATAACCGTGCAGCGCAGGCTTTTGCGGAGGCTGAAATGCCGCCTTACGCTGGGCTAAAATATCGTCTGCAACCAGCAGATCAATGGTATGAGAAGGGATGTCGATACGGATCAGGTCCCCTTCCTTCACATAAGCGATCAAACCGCCTGCAGCCGCTTCCGGGGAAATATGGCCGATTGCAGCGCCTCGGGTTGCACCGGAAAAGCGACCGTCGGTAATCAACGCCACATCCTTGTCCAAGCCCATTCCAGCAATGGCGGAGGTCGGCGAAAGCATTTCCCGCATCCCCGGGCCGCCGGAAGGCCCCTCGTAGCGGATCACCACCACGTCGCCGGGATGAATTCCGCCGTCATAGATTACCCCAATTGCCTCTTCTTCACTGTTGAATACCCGAGCCTTGCCAGTGTATTGCAGCATTTCCGGGGCTACCGCGCTGCGTTTGACGATGGCGCCACCCTCCGCCAGATTGCCAAACAATACCGCCAGACCGCCGCTGGAAGAATATGGATTGTCGATGGAGCGAATCACGGTATCATCCGTTTTTTGATGTTTGGCACTGTTTTGGCCAATTGTCGCACCGGTAACCGTCAAAGCGTCCTCATGGAGCAGATGTTTGCTGCACAGCTCATGGATCACCGCATAAACGCCGCCCGCCTGCTGTAATTCCTCCATGTGATTGGGCCCCGCAGGCGCCAAACGGCATAAATTTGGTGTTTTATCGCTGATGCGGTTAATCATATCCAAGTCCATTGCCAAGCCAGCTTCATGGGTGATTGCCAGCAAATGCAAAACCGAATTGGTGGAGCAGCCTAAAGCCATATCCACGGTTAAGGCATTTTCCACTGCAGCCGCATTGATAATATCCAGCGGCCGGATGTTCTTTTCCACCAGGTGCATGATTTGATTGCCGGCCTGCTTGGCAAGGCGCAAACGCGCTGCGTATACTGCCGGAATCGTACCATTGCCGGGCAGCGCAACGCCTAGGGCTTCACATAAGCAGTTCATGGAATTGGCAGTAAACATTCCCGAGCAGGAACCGCAGCCGGGGCAAGCGCTTTCTTCCATTGCCAGCAAACCGTCCTCATCCAACTTCCCTGCTTTATAAGCGCCAACCGCTTCGTATACAGAGTTGAGATCCTGACCGTTTAGAGCCAACATGGGGCCACCGGAAATAAAGATGGCTGGCAAATTAAGCCGTACGGCGGCCATCAGCATACCGGGAACGATTTTATCGCAATTGGGAATGAAAACCAGGCCATCAAAACAATGGGCCTTGACCATGCACTCGATGGTATCGGCAATCAGCTCTCTGGAAGCCAGCGAATACTTCATCCCTTCGTGTCCCATGGCCAAACCATCGCAAATGCCGATGGTATCAAACTCCATCGGCGTGCCGCCCATTTGCAGAATACCATCCTTAACCGCCCGGGAAATGCTGTTGAGATGAAAATGCCCGGGGACGATTTCATTAAAAGAATTGACAACGCCGATGATCGGGCGCTGAATCTGCTCTTCGGTGTATCCATTGGCCTTGAGCAGGGCGCGCTGGGGCGCCCGCTCAAGACCTTGTTTCATTATGCCCTGAAGGCGGCTGTCCACCTCTTCAAATGTCCATGAAAGGCG
>CAYOVS010000233.1:0-3121 GCA_964407445.1 uncultured Peptococcaceae bacterium | reverse complement strand
TTCCTCTATTTTTTCTGCCATGATCAATGAAAAATAGAATTGCGCGCTGGAAAAGAAAAAGGAATTGCCCAGCTTGCGGCTGGGGCAGATGGTAGCAAACAGAAAAGGTTGGCGATTGCGGAGTGGTTCTTGTGTTATTCGGTAAAAGGCGCTTTGGTTGTTTTTTTCCGGAGTGGAGCCGGGAAGTTGTTCATTTTATACCGGAATTGCCGATTGACATAGAGTTGACAACAGATGTTATGGTAAGTTTATCTTTAAGTGATATTCTTGGAGCCCTTGGTCGGGGAAGGAATATTGCGGCGCATTGCGTATTGGAAAACCTGCTGATCTGGTATATAATAAAGTAATGACGATGTGCGCTAATTTGTTAGTGGATAGCAAATAGTACATAATAAGAAAAACGATGAAGGAAGGTGTTCCATGGTGGCAGAGATGGTGAAGATCCGCAAAAAAACATTGCTCGTGAATGGACAGCGGCGGATGGTTTTGGCGGCAGATGATGCGTCGCTGACCGATGTTATCCGCAAGCAGCTGGGACTATGGGGTACAAAGGCAGGGTGCCGTCTCAATCAGTGCGGTGTTTGCTCGGTGATCCTCAATGGCAAGCTGGTGCGCTCCTGCATGGTGAAAATGGCCAAGGTGGCGGATGGCTCCTCCATTTTGACCATAGAAGGGATTGGCACACCGGATAATCTGCATCCCTTGCAGGCCGCCTGGGTGAAATACGGGGGGGTGCAATGCGGCTTTTGCACGCCGGGCTTTATTGTATCCGCTTATGCACTGTTGCAGGAGAATTCTAAGCCTACCCGGGGAGAGGTGCGGGCCTGGTTTCAGCAAAATCGCAATGCTTGCCGCTGCACCGGCTATAAGGTATTGGTAGATGCGGTGATGGCGGCTGCGGCGGTGCTGCGGGGAGAGCAGCCGGTGGAAAGTCTGGGCTTTGCCCCGGAGGCGGATGGGCGGATTTTCGGTACGGATTATCCTAGGCCTTCCGCAATCGCCAAGGTGACCGGCACCTGCGAATACGGGGCCGATACCGGTTTGACGCTGCCCAAGGATACCTTGCAGCTTGCTTTGGTGCAGGCAAAGGTTTCTCATGCCAATATTCTTGCAATTGATACGGCGGAAGCGGCAAAGATGCCCGGGGTGGTTGCGGTATTGACCCATAAGGATGTGAAGGGCAATAACCGGATCAACGGTTTTGTGCTGTATCCTTGGAACAAAGGGGATGGGTTTGACCGGCCGATCCTTAATGACAGCAAGGTTTTTCAATACGGGGATGTTTTGGCGATTGTCTGCGCCGATACCAAGGCGCATGCAGATGCGGCTGCGTCCAAAGTGGTGGTGACGGTAGAGGAGCTGCCGGCCTATATGAACGCCCGGGAGGCGGTGGCCGACGACGCTTTGGAGATCCATCCCGGCACGCCCAACCGGTTTTTTGAACAGACCTTGGCCAAGGGCGGCGATACCAAGCCTTTGTTGGAGCAATCCTATCTGGTGTTGGAGCGGGAATATTATTCTCAGCGGCAGCCCCATTTGGTGATGGAGCCGGACGTGGGCTATGGCTATTATGATGAAGAAGGACGGGTGACCATCCACAGCAAGAGCGTTGGCGTATACTGTCATGTGGATATGATCGCCGAAGGTTTGGGGCTGGAAACAGAGCAGCTGCGGATTATTCAAAACAACGCGGGAGGCACCTTTGGCTACAAGCTTTCTCCCACTTTGGAGGCATTGCTTGCGGTGGCGGTGATGCATACCGGGCGTCCCTGCTATCTGGAATTTACGATGCATCAGCAATTGACCTATACCGGCAAGCGTTCCCCTTTCTTTACCAAAATCCGTTTGGGCTGCAATGAACAGGGGATGCTGACCGCCATGGAAAATCAGGTTTTGGCCGATCATGGCGCGTACTCCGAATTTGCCGATTTGCTGGTAATCAAAAATATTGAGTTTACCTGTGCCGGATATCATCTGGAAAATATGCGGGGCAAAACCGCGATCAGCTTTACCAACCATGCCTATGGTGCGGCGATGCGGGCATACGGCTCTCCCCAGGCGTTTTTTGTGGGGGAAAGCATCATGGATGAGCTGGCGCGGGAATACGGCATGGATCCCTTTGAGTTCCGTTATCAAAACGTGTATCGGGAGGGTTCTACCACGCCTACTGGTTGCGCTCCGGATGTGATGGTGCTGCGGCAGCTTCTGGATCAACTGCGGCCTGCCTATCAGGAGGCGAAAAAGACCATTGCCGCTTTCCCCCCGGGGAAGGTGAAGCGGGGCGTGGGCGTATCCTTGGGCATTTATAGTTGCGGGGATGATGGCTATGATAATTCGGAAGCGGCGGTGGAGCTGCAACCGGACGGCAAGATCGCTGTGTATTTGACCTGGGAGGATCATGGGCAGGGAGGCGATATGGGCGCTTTGACCAGTGTCCACCAGGCTTTCCGGCAATTGGGGATGCCCAAGGAGATCGATGATTTTATCTTTATCAACAATGATACGGCTCGCTGTCCCAACAGCGGCTATGCTGCCGGCAGCCGCAGCCAGTTGATGGTGGGCAATGCCATCTGGGATGCGGCGGAGAATCTGGTGAAGGCCATGCGCAAGGAGGACGGCGGCTTCCGCACATATCAGGAGATGATCGAACAGGAGATCCCCGTTTATCAGCTGGGGGTGTACAATACTTCTCCTTATGTGTGCGGCACCGATGAAGAAGGCACGCAGGGGAATCCTTTTGTGGCGTATATGTATGCCGCGTTTGTTACCGAGGTGGAGGTGGATACCGAAACAGGCAAAACCAAGGTATGCAAAATGACGGCGGCCTATGATATTGGCAAGATCGCCAACAGGTTGATCGTGGAGGGGCAGGCCTACGGTGGTTTGGCGCAAGGGATTGGCATGGCTTTAAGCGAGGATTTTGAAGATTTGAAGGCTCATACCACGCTGGTGAAGAGCGGACTGCCCTATATCGAGGACGTGCCGGACGATATAACTTTGATTTTCCAGGAGACGCCCCGGCCCCACAGCAAATTTGGCTGCTCCGGCGTGGGCGAGGTGGTGATGACCGCGCCCCATGCTTCGATCATCAACGGGATCGACGATGCCTGCGGTGCGCGGG
>CAYOVS010000232.1:2034-3145 GCA_964407445.1 uncultured Peptococcaceae bacterium | reverse complement strand
GTATTGCTGTATTTCCATAGAAGAAAATCATTATTCAATATCAAAAGGACATCTTTGCCACCACAAAATCAAGAGTAAATAGCAGATGGTAAAATATTCTTCATGTTTTACCATCTGCTTACTAAGCTAATAGTATATTTTTACTCTGTCACTCTGTTGCTTTTCCATTTCATCTATTGATTTCTTTACCATTCCTTCCATACAAGACATCGTCAATCCACTGGAAAAATCAATGGCGATCTTTTGCAGGTCTTTCTTTGTAAGGTTAGACTGTCCCATATCCCCAAGCTTCGGCATATTGGCCAACGTAAATCCCTCCAACATCGCAAAACCCAAACCATAGCTAAGCGCAGATACAGCAGCCTCTGGGGAAGTAGCGCCCGCATCCTTTTGCCGGCTGAATTCTTGCATTGCATACATTGTTGCTCTTGTGGCAGTGATTGGCTGATTGGCAACAAATCTGGCCTGTTCCATGAATGCAGAGACGTCACCAAGCACCTTTTGTGCGACGCCGCTTCCCATCTGCAACGCCTTTCCTCCTTTCTGCACCTCCTGAAACACCTTCATGCCATCCAGAACACGGCCTCCTTTCAACACAATATACCCTGTTCCACCTGTTCCGTAAATCAACGCCATATCCAATATTACTCCCGGTGCCATTTCTGCCAATGGTGCGATCACATTTTTGGTCAAATAACCGCCAATGGTGCTATCATCAATTTTTGCAATCTCGCTGTCCGCATAAGCATGCAGGTCATCATTATTCTGCAAGATGATTCTAAATATTTTATCCACACCATTGCTGGCTTTTTCAGGGTCGTGCTCCCCCTCCATGAAAAGATCGTAGATAAATTGCACCGGAAATACCGCTAAATCCATCATCCCCGCAGTAAAGCTGGCCTGAATCGCATAATTTTTCGGCTGATACGCAGCCGGTTTCCCCGCGTTTTCCCGCATCCGCGCCAGTTGCGAGAGATCCCTGCAATCGATAAGATTGCCATCAACTGCTGCCGATGCCCTTTTCGCCGCCTCCTCTGCCCGGGGATCATATTGCCTGTTTGCCGCAGGAACCCCGTTTTGCTGCACATTCCTGCCAACTACGGGTCTTTGG